>CAJNCQ010000008.1:0-87846 GCA_905221265.1 bacterium
GGAAGTAGCTCAGCTTGGTAGAGTACTTGGTTTGGGACCAAGGTGTCGCAGGTTCGAATCCTGTCTTCCCGATTGATGGCGGTGTAGCTCAGCTGGCTAGAGCGTCCGGTTCATACCCGGGAGGTCGGGGGTTCGATCCCCTTCGCCGCTATAAAGATCTTGTTGGACCTTTAGCTCAGCTGGTTAGAGCTCTCGGCTCATAACCGAGTGGTCGTAGGTTCAAGTCCTACAAGGTCCATTGTATATTTTGGAGGATTACCCAAGTCTGGCTGAAGGGAACGGTCTTGAAAACCGTCAGGCGTGTAAAAGCGTGCGTGGGTTCGAATCCCACATCCTCCTTTTTATTATTAACGCGGGATGGAGCAGCTCGGTAGCTCGTCGGGCTCATAACCCGAAGGTCGTAGGTTCAAATCCTGCTCCCGCAATTTGGCTCGGTAGCTCAGTTGGTAGAGCAATGGATTGAAGCTCCATGTGTCGGCGGTTCGATTCCGTCTCGCGCCATTTTATAATGGTTATGCGGGTGTAGTTTAGTGGTAAAACTACAGCCTTCCAAGCTGTTGTCGCGAGTTCGATTCTCGTCACCCGCTTTGAACTTTGTTCAAATTACCAAGTTTTTGACTTGGGCGCGTAGCTCAGGTGGTTAGAGCGCACGCCTGATAAGCGTGAGGTCGGTGGTTCGAGTCCACTCGTGCCCATTAATAGGAGAATTACTCAAGAGGCTGAAGAGGACGGTTTGCTAAATCGTTAGGTCGGGTAACTGGCGCGGGGGTTCGAATCCCCCATTCTCCGTATACAGAGAGCTATAAAGCGAGTGTAGGAGTTTAAATCAACTTATACCTATTAATTAAATATTTTGGAGAATTACTCAAGAGGCTGAAGAGGACGGTTTGCTAAATCGTTAGGTCGGGTAACTGGCGCGGGGGTTCGAATCCCCCATTCTCCGTATACAGAGAGCTATAAAGCGAGTGTAGGAGTTTAAATCAACTTATACCTATTAATTAAATATTTTGGAGAATTACTCAAGAGGCTGAAGAGGACGGTTTGCTAAATCGTTAGGTCGGGTAACTGGCGCGGGGGTTCGAATCCCCCATTCTCCGTGATATAATTTGAGAATCTTTGTCAACTCTAGTGGGTTGGTGAAAAGTCATATTCTGGAGAGAGCCACATTGGCACTCTCTTTTTTTGGCTCTTTATCCTTGAGAAAGGTTTGAAAGACAGCCTGAAAGTGAGGGTGGACCAGCTTGAGATTATTTTCAATGAGTTCGAAAAAATTCTCTGCCTCCTTGTTCTGAAAGTTAAAAAACAAGAGCTGATAGAGATTATAGTGTTTTTTCAGGTCTGGCGATAAAAGCGTTTATGACTTAGTTTCCGACTCTCCTGTTGGATGAGTTTCCAGTAGCGTTTGATTGCCTTATATTCGTGCGATCTCCTATCAAACTGATTCATGATTTGGATGCGAAGGCAGCTCATAGCACGGCCGAGATTTTGTACAATGTGAAAGCAATCGAGGATGATTTTAGCAGAAGGAAAGAGTTTCTTAGCGATGTCGTAGTAGGAGCTAAACATGTCCATTGTAATGACTTTCATTGCATTTCGGACCTGTCTAGAATAACGAAGGAAATGATTGCGAATCGTTGCTTGAGTCCGTCCGTCTAAGATAGCTAGGATCTTATTTGAATCAAAATCTTGTGCAATGAAGCTCATCTTGCCTTTCTTGAAGCTGTATTTATCCCAAGACATGTGAGTTGGAAGATAAATCTGTCTTGAATTTGAACTCTTTCAGTTTACGAATGACGGTGGAAGTGGGAGATAGCCAAGCTTTCAGCGATGACCGTCATAGGGACTTTCTCGATTAATTTTTGAGCGATTTGGTGGTTTTTCTTGACTAAGGGAGTCTCTGCGACAGCCATTTTTTTACAGACTTTACAGCGGAAGCGCCGTTTCCTTAGACGAATTAGAATTTTGTATCCCGCACATTCTAGATAAGGGATTTTAGTTCTTTTGAAAATCATATTTCTTCAGTGATTTCCTTGTGGGGGATTCATATTGATAATATCTACACTCTTGATATTAGGGTCTTTAATGTCTAGTAATTTTGTGATAAAATGCAATGGTTCCATAAGATTCTTTCTAATGATGGTTTGGTCGCTTTTCATTATAGATCTTTTGGGACTTTTTTCTAGGCTACATAATCTCTATAGTGGTTTTACTCACTACAGAATTATAGAGCTTTATTATCTAATGCTGTTTCACTAACTTTCATACTAGAAAAAATCATAAATAGACTAGATTTAGTGGTATACTAAGGTTAGGGACTTTAAGTGGCTGGGGGATAATCAAGATGAAAAATGGAGTAAAATTTCACAGTATTTTTTATAGATTTATACTATTTATCTTTGTAGTATTTCTAACTGTGATTTCAATGATCTTAGATGCAAAAAAAGCGCAAATTCGCTTTTTTAACCTATCTTTGACTATCGGACAAGAGGAGTTGAAGGTTGTTACAGTTGTAGTTTTGGTCCTTACTTTTCTTCTATCTTTCTTGTTTAAATGGAAATGTTCGATTCATAAAAAAGGAATTTATCTAAGAAAAATTGATTTATTTGTAGATTGGAATGAAATTAGAGGTCTTAGCCATGTCTGGATAAATGAATATCATCGTGGCCCTCATGGTTTCCAGTTCTATAATCGTAAGACGCTGGTTATTTATAGAGAAAATTATCAGCCGATTTGCCTTTATAATATTTCAATATTGGCCTTATATGTGGCTAAATGTTATCATCCAAAATTGAAAACCAATATAGTTTCAGCAACGTTGGCAAGTCTCTTCAATATGGCTTTAAATGCATGCTTCTTGTACGAGATGTTTAGTAAAAATTTGGTGAATATAAAAGCTGAAGTCTTTATGTTTTGGCTGCTTTTGTATGCTGTTAAAGTTTTTGCACTTCCATTGGTCATGCTTGGACACGAAAATCACTGCTATGGGGTTTCTTTGGTACATAGCACGGCATATAAAAAGAATGCTTCGAAAGCTATTAACCTGTAAATTGTTGACAGGAAGCCAGCTATTTATATATCTGTTGCTTTCTACATTCAAAAAGCACTATATGTTGCTAGTTGCATATAGTGCCGTTGTTAAGTCCAGCTAGTGAGTGAGATTTCACCACTATTGAGCCAGATTTCTGTCTGGTCATCAAGCTGGATAAGGAGTTGTCCTTTGTCGGAGATGTCCTTGGCGACTCCTTTTTTTTCAGTCTGTTCTTGGATAAAACTGACCTCTCTTCCTAGAACAAGAGAGTGTTCTTTATAAAGATAGAGTAGTTCTTCGGGTGCTGTTTGGTAGAAACAACGCCAAATTTCTGAGATTAGTTCGTTTCGTGTGATAGGAGCTGGTGGTGTAAAGAGACTTCCAGCTTTTTCTTTTATCTCTTTGGGAAAATCGCTGATGGCAAAGTTGATTCCAACGCCGATAATGACGTCTGTTACTAGGCCTGTTTCCACGGACGTCATAGCTTCGGTGAGGATACCTGCTATTTTTTTATTTTTAAAGTAGATATCATTTACCCATTTGATACCCACGTCAATCAAGGTGAGGTTTTTAATGGCTTTGTAAATGGCACCTGCTGTAAGTAATGTGTAGGCAGGAAGCTGGTCATAGGTGAGATTTGGCTGAATATGTAATGACATATAAATACCTCCCTGAGATGGAGAATAGTAGGGACGCTGAAAGCGACCACGTCCTGCTGTTTGACAGGTTGAAATATAGAGTGTATTTCCTTTGTTTCCAGCTTCAATTCCTTCTTTTGCAACTGTTTGGGTTGATTTAGTCTCAGGTTTGTAGCGAATGGTTAAGTTGGTGTTCTCTTGAATCAAATCAGGCAATATCAGATCGCCTTGAATAAGTTTGTAGCCTCTATTTTTAATACTGTCAATTTCTAGGCCTTCTTGTTGGAGACGTTGGATCGCTTTCCATATGGATGTACGACTTAACGACAGTTCTTCTGCAATTTTTTCTCCGCTAACATAGTCGTTTTCTCTAGCTAATATTTGGTAGACTAGTTGGTGTGATTTCATTGATTTTCCTTTCTAGCTAAGAGGGAGTGAGAGAGTTCTTTTCGAGTTTGACTCGGTGTTTTTTGAAAAAACTGCTTGTAGGCTTTTGAAAAATGTAGTGGATCTGAGAAACCCACGGAGTATGCAATGACTTTAATAGATTCTTCAGTATGTTCCAGAAGTTGTTGTGCACGATGCATCCGAACGTAGAGTAGATACTCTTTTGGAGAGAGTTGGTGAAATTCTTTAAACACACTAGTTAAGTAACTTCTATGAACCGATAGCTCTTTAGCTAAATCTTGAATGGTGAGCGATTGTGGATAGTGACTATCTATCAATCGTTTGCAGTCAAGATAGAGTTGGTGGGTTGATGAAATATTCTTTTTTTTCTGATTGGGAGCAATAGTTCCTAAATGAAACATTAATTCATGAAGTTGCCCCATGATATGGAGTTGTGCTAGTTCGTTTGACTTTGTTACCTGAGCAAAACGGACAATATTTTCAATGAGTTTTGCAGTTGTCTGTGTATGACAGTTTTTTGACTGGATGAGGTAGGATTGATCAGAAATTTGAGATAGAGCAAAGTAGTCGGGTGCCCTCCCTCCAGTAATCCCCAACCAGTAGTAAGCCCAAGGATCCTGAATATCTGCTTGATAGAAGGTTAATTCATCTGGTTTTAGTAAAAAGAAATCTCCTGCCTTTAAATCAACAATTTTCCCCTTATAATGGAATTGACCTTTTCCTTTAGTAATGTAATGTAGTACATAGGTATCTCGAATAGCTGGACCAAAAGAGTAGTTAGGCGTGCATTCTTCATAACCGTAAAAGCTAAGAGAAAGATCAATTGTTCCAGTCTGGTATTCTGAAAAAACGAGCATGTGGCACCTCCTACCTAACATTTTACCATACTTTGTAGACATTTCTCTATTTTAGAAAGCGCTTTTATTTGATAAAATTTTATCAAGAAATCGAAGAGGTGAAATATATGGGAGTTCGAATAGAGAATAATCTATTTTACGTTGAGAGTAAAGGTCTAAGTTTGATTATTGAAAATAGGGATGGGTTCTTATTATTAAAACATTTAGGAAAGATCATTAAGAACTATAGAGGTGCCAATAGTGTTTATGAACGCGATCATGCTTTTTCACCTAATCCAACAGCTACTAATCGCACCTTTAGTTTGGATACGCAACGTCAAATTTTTGGACAACATGGTTTGGGTGATTTTAGGAAACCAACTTTACAGGTTCAGCACGATGCAACTGAAGTAACAGATTTTCGATTTGTAGAAGCAAAGATTTTAAAAGGTCAGAATGGGCCACAGGGCTTACCTTCTCCTCACAGCATGGATGATACAGAGACGCTTGTCTTGATTTTAAAAGATCTTCAAGCTAAACTTAGTCTGACGCTTTATTATACTGCTTTTGATAATGATGCGACAATTGCTAGCTACAGCAAATTGGAGAATAATAGTAATCAGGAAGTTGTCATCCACAAGGACTTTTCTTTTATGGCTGATTTTCCCGCTGCAGCTTACGAAATAGTGACTTTACAGGGAGCTTATGCTCGTGAAAAGACTGTTCGACGTCAACAGGTAGAACAAGGAATCTTTTCAATTAGTTCGAACCGTGGTGCTTCTGGTCATGCTCAAACACCAGCTCTTCTATTATGTGATCAAGGAGTCACAGAGGATGCTGGGAATGTGTTTGCCCTGCAACTACTGTATAGTGGAAACTTTGAAGCTTTTGTTCAAAAGAATCAGTTGAATGAAGTTCGGGTGGCTATTGGCATTAACCCAGAAAACTTTTCTTGGAAGTTAAATCCTGAGGAAAATTTTGAAACACCAGTAGCTTTAGTGACCTTTTCGGATCAGGGATTAACTGGTATTAGCCATGAAAGTCAAAATTTTGTACTTAAGCACATTATGCCAAGTCAGTTTTCTAAAAAAGAACGTCCAATTCTAATCAATAACTGGGAAGCAACTTACTTTGACTTTCAGAGAGAAAAACTGTTAGAATTGGCAGATGAGGCTAAGAAAGTTGGTATTGAACTTTTTGTATTAGATGATGGTTGGTTTGGTAATCGCTTTGATGATAATCGTGCTTTAGGTGATTGGGTTGTTAATGAGAAAAAATTGGGTGGAAGTCTTGAAAGTCTAATTTCAGCGATCCATGAAAGAGGTTTGCAGTTTGGGCTTTGGTTAGAACCTGAGATGATTTCTGTAGATAGCGACTTGTATCACAAACATCCTGACTGGGCCATCCAGGTCCAAGGATATGAGCATACCTATTCTAGAAATCAGTTAGTACTTAATCTTGCAAATTCTCAGGTAGTAGAATATTTGAAAAATGTCTTAGATGAACTCCTCTCTCATCATAAAATTGACTACATCAAATGGGATATGAATCGTAATATTACTAATCTGGGCAATGGTTCAGCTTATCTGGAAACCCAGATGCAGTCTCATCAGTACATGCTGGGGCTTTATGAACTTGTTTCTTATCTGACAGAGAAGTACAGCCATATTCTCTTTGAGTCCTGCTCTGGTGGTGGTGGACGAAATGATCTTGGTATGATGCGCTATTTCCCACAAGTCTGGGCTAGTGATAATACTGATGCTATTGCACGTTTACCTATACAGTATGGATCATCCTATCTCTATCCAACCATTTCTATGGGGGCTCATGTGTCAGCAGTACCAAATCATCAGATGGGACGAATGACACCATTGGAAACTCGTGGTCATGTGGCAATGATGGGGAATCTGGGTTATGAGCTTGATTTGACAAGTTTATCAGATGAAGAGAAGTCTGAGATTGCTAATCAGGTGAACTTGTATAAAGAAGTGCGGCCAGTAGTCCAGTTGGGAAACCAGTATAGGTTAATCAATCCCGATGCTGCATCCAATGAAGCAGCTGTACAATTTAACTATGGAAATCAAACGATTGTAACCTACGTCCGAGTCCTATCAGTTGTGGAAACAATGGAAACAACTTTAAAGTTAAAAGATTTGGATGAAGAGGGACGGTATGAATTACAGGAAAATGGTGTAGTTTACTCAGGTGCAGAACTCATGTATGCGGGTATTACTATGGAGCTTCCGCAGGGAGATTATCTCAGCAGGCAGTTACATTTCATTAGAAGATAAGGAGATAAAATCATGAGATGGTATAAAAAGATGAGCTTAATTGCTACTACAGGACTCTGCCTTTTGGGACTGTCAGCTTGTAGTAGTCAAGAGGAGTCAACTGATGGCAAGGTAACGATTGAGTTTTTTAACCAGAAGACCGAGATGGCAGATACTTTGCAAAGAATAGTGGATGATTTTGAGAAGGAACACCCTAATATTGATGTGAAGTTGACAACAGTGCCCGCAGCAGGTATTGTCCTAAAAACGCGTGTTTTATCAGGGGACGTGCCAGATATTGTCAATATCTACCCTCAAAATATGGATTTCCAAGAGTGGGCTAAGGCAGGTTATTTTGCAGATATGACAGGGAAATCTTATCTTGAGAACATCAAGAACGACTATGCCGAAAAGTATGCGATTAATGACAAGGTTTATAGTGTGCCTTTAACGGCCAACCTTTATGGAATCTATTACAATAAAACAAAATTTAAAGAATTAGGACTTGAGGAACCGAAGACTTTTAAAGAATTTCAAGAGATTGTTAAAAAGATAAAAGATAGTGGAAATTCCCCATTTGCAGTTGCAGGCAATGAAGGCTGGACATTAAATGGTTACCACCAACTTTCTCTCATTACTATTACAGGTAGTGGAGATGCGACTAATAACTACCTTCGCTTTTCAAAACCAAACGCTATCTCTGTAGATGATGCTATTTTAAAAGCAGATGCAGAACGACTAGATTTGTTGGCGGATAATGCTCAAGATGGTTGGCGTGGTGCCTCTTATAATGATGCGGTGGTAGCATTTTCGAGTGAAAAAGCCTTGATGATGCCACAAGGATCATGGGCATTAGCGGCAATTAATCAACAGGATCCAAAATTTGAGGTGGGGATGTTTGCCTTCCCAGGAGAAGAAGTAGGAAAAGAAGTTACTGTTGGTGCAGGAGACATGGCATTATCAACTTCAGCTACTACCAAACATCCGAAAGAAACCGAAGAATTTATCAACTATATGACTAGTCCAAAAGCTATGCAGTCATACTATGATGTAGATGGGTCACCAGTTGCGGTGAAGGGTATACAGGAAAAAGAAGATTCAGCGCTTGCAGATATTTCTAAACTGGCGTTTACGGATAAACATTATGTTTGGTTGGGCCAACGCTGGAACTCTGAAGAAGACTTTTTTAATCTAAGTGCAGGTTATCTGATGGATAAAAATCTGAAAAATATGGCAAACAATCTCAATGCTTTCTTTAATCCAATGAAGGCAGATTTGGACTAGAATAGGAGTTAAGATGATATGGCTATTCGAAAATTTTTAAATAAATACTGGGGTTGGACATTTTTGCTCATCCCGCTTGCTTTACAAGCTATCTTCTTTTACTTTCCAATGGTACAAGGTGCTTTCTATAGTTTGACTAACTGGACTGGATTGACCTATAATTACAAATTTGTTGGTTTGAATAACTACAAATTATTGATGATTGATGGGAAATTCTTCACAGCCATAGCCTTTACTTTGATTTTAACTCTGGCATTGATTATTGGAGAGATTACAATTGGGATGGTTGTGGCACGAGCCTTAAATTCTAAGATGAAGGGACAGACCTTCTTTAGAGCTTGGTTCTTTTTCCCGGCTGTTTTGTCTGGTTTGACAGTTTCCTTGATTTTTAAACAATTCTTCAACTATGGGCTTCCAACGATTGGAAGAATTTTAGGGATTGGCTTTTTACAAGAGAGTCTATTGGGGACACCTGTCGGAGCGGTAGTGGCAACTATTTTTGTTCTTCTATGGCAAGGAGTAGCAATGCCAATTATTCTCTTTCTTGCGGGTCTTCAGAGTATTCCAAATGATATTTTAGAGGCGGCATCAATTGATGGTGCAACAAGCAAACAAACCTTTTGGAAGATTGAATTGCCCTATTTACTGCCAACGATTTCTATGGTTTTTATTCTGGCTCTTAAGTCCGGGTTAACAGCCTTTGACCAGATTTTTGCGTTGACGAGTGGTGGTCCAAATAATGCTACAACGTCTCTTGGACTTTTAGTCTACAACTATGCCTTCAAGAGTAACCAATATGGATATGCAAATGCAATTGCCTTGATTTTATTCTTAATTATTGGAATTGTTTCTCTTATCCAAATCAAGCTATCAAAGAAATTTGAAATCTAATAGAGGAGTCCTACACATGAAAAAAGAAGAAAAATTGAATCAGTTTTGGAAATATGTCCTCTTGATAGTCGGTGGTATTCTTATACTTGTTCCTTTGTTGGTAACAGTATTTAGTTCTTTCAAAACAACTAAGGATATCATGAATCATTTCTTTAGTTTGCCCAATCCTTTTACGTTGAGTAATTATGAACGATTGATTTCGGATGGAATTGGAGGCTATTTCTGGAATTCAGCTGTTATTACGGTGTTATCATTGATTGTAGTAGCTTTCTTTATACCAGCTGCAGCTTATTCCATTGCTCGAAATATGTCCAAGAAAAAAGCCTTTGCAATTATGTATTCGCTCTTGATCTTAGGGATATTTGTTCCATTTCAGGTGATTATGATTCCCATCACAGTTATGATGAGTAAACTCGGTCTAGCAAATATGTGGGGGCTAGTAATACTCTACCTAACTTATGCTATTCCACAGACTCTCTTCTTGTATGTTGGTTATATAAAAATCAGTGTACCAGATAGTTTGGATGAAGCTGCGGAAATTGATGGGGCTGATCGTTTTACAATTTATCGTCGAATCATTTTTCCAATGTTGAAGCCCATGCATGCGACAACTTTGATTATCAATGCTCTCTGGTTCTGGAATGACTTTATGTTGCCACTGTTGATTCTGAATAAGGATTCCAAGATGTGGACTTTACCTCTCTTCCAATACAACTACCAAGGTCAGTACTTCAATGACTATGGTCCAAGTTTTGCATCTTATATTGTGGGAATTGTAACGATAACCATTGTCTACCTCATCTTCCAAAAACATATCATTTCAGGAATGAGTAACGGGGCAGTGAAGTAAGAAAGTGCTTAGGGAATTTATAATTCCATACATAGAGGAACAGTTCAGCTTGTTGACAATTCTATGTAGAAAACAAGAAAGTAGTACTTAGTTACTTGCAGTCTATATTAGTACGAGTTCGATGTGAACAAAAATCTAAAAATATCTTTTATTTACGAAGCCAGGTCATATAAGACTTGGCTTTCATCAGAAAAAGGAGAACATCTATGACCATTCAAAATAAAACTATGTTGATTACTTACTCAGATAGTCTTGGAAATAACCTTAAAGACTTATATGCGAATCTGGAAGAGCATTTTGGGGATGCTATTGGGGGAGTTCACCTTCTACCATTTTTCCCGTCAACAGGAGATCGTGGATTTGCACCAGTGGACTATGATGAAGTGGATCCAGCGTTTGGTGATTGGGAGGATGTTAAGCGTTTAGGTGAGAAATATTATCTTATGTTTGATTTTATGATTAACCATATTTCTCGTCAATCTAAGTATTATAAGGATTATCAAGAAAAACATGAAGCCAGTGAATTTAAAGATCTCTTTTTAAACTGGGACAAGTTTTGGCCAGAAAACCGTCCGACACAAGCTGATGTTGATTTAATTTACAAGCGCAAGGATCGTGCGCCAAAGCAGGAGATCGTTTTTGCAGATGGTTCAGTAGAACATTTGTGGAATACATTTGGTGAGGAGCAGATTGATCTTGATGTGACCAAAGAAGTAACGATGGCATTTATCCGTAAGACGATTCAACATCTAGCAAGTAACGGGTGTGACTTGATTCGTCTAGATGCCTTTGCTTATGCAGTGAAGAAATTGGATACCAATGATTTCTTTGTGGAACCAGATATTTGGAATTTATTGGACAAAGTTCGAGATATCGCTGCTGAGTATGGAACAGAGCTCTTACCTGAGATTCATGAGCACTATTCGATTCAGTTTAAAATAGCGGACCATGATTACTATGTTTATGATTTTGCCCTTCCAATGGTGACTCTTTATACTCTTTACAGTTCCAGAACAGAGCGTTTGGCTAAGTGGTTAAAGATGAGCCCGATGAAGCAATTTACGACACTAGATACCCATGATGGGATTGGAGTGGTGGATGTCAAGGATATCCTGACTGATGAGGAAATTGACTATGCTTCAAATGAGCTCTATAAGGTTGGAGCGAATGTCAAACGTAAGTACTCTAGTGCAGAGTATAACAATCTAGATATCTACCAAATCAATTCAACCTATTATTCTGCGCTTGGAGATGATGATGTCAAGTACTTCCTAGCTCGTTTGATTCAAGCTTTTGCTCCAGGCATTCCTCAGGTTTACTATGTGGGTCTATTAGCAGGAAAAAATGACTTAAAATTATTAGAAGAAACCAAAGAAGGTCGAAATATTAATCGTCATTACTATAGCAATGAGGAAATAGCAGAAGAAGTTCAACGTCCTGTGGTGAAGGCTCTTCTCAATCTATTTTCTTTCCGTAATCAATCAGAGGCCTTTGATATAGAAGGAACTATAGAGGTAGAAACACCAACAGCTCATAGCATTGTAATCAAACGTCAAAATAAAGACAAGTCCGTAACAGCAGTAGCAGAAATTGATCTGCAAAGTCAGACCTATCAAGTAGTGGAAAACGGCAGAAAAATTCAGTTCTAGTGCTATATTAATGAAACAGTTTTTTTGTGGCGAAAACGTGTTCATTGTTCCCAAATGACGGAAAAAATGGTAAAATTAAAAGATAGTTTAGCATTTATCTTCTGGAGAAATCCAGAACAGAAAGGATCCGTTTTGAAATCAATTGGATTACTGGATAAGATAAGAGGGCTTTCGAAAAAAGATTTCTTTTTGTATCTGATGATCATGAGTATCTTTTTACCTTTTTATTTGTTCTTAGCACTCTTTGCTTTATATTTGATAGGTTTACTTGTTACTGGGGAGATGAAGGGAATTATCAAGGGATTAGCAAAACATCCTGTACTTCTCTTTTTTATTGCCTACAGTAGTATTATCTCTATCGTCGCCAATAACTGGCTTGGATTGGTTGCGTCTTTACTGATGTTTCTCTTCCTCATTTTCTTTAGTTTTTACCAGAAACGTCTGACACATGCTTTCTTTCGACTGATACTGCAGACAATCTTGTTTGGTAGTGTGCTCTCTGCTGTTTTTGCTACTTTGGAACATTTCCAAATTGTAAAGAAATTTAACTATGCCTTTCTTTCGCCCAATATGCAAGTATGGCACCAGAACCGTGCAGAGGTGACCTTCTTTAATCCGAACTACTATGGGATCATTTGTTGCTTCTGTATCATGATTGCCTTTTACCTCTTTACAACGACGAAGTTAAGATGGTTAAAAATCTTTTGTGTGCTAGCAGGTTTTGTGAATCTATTTGGTTTGAATTTTACACAAAATAGAACAGCCTTTCCTGCCATCATCGCGGGTGCAATCATTTATCTCTTTACAACCATTAAAAACTGGCGCGCCTTCTGGCTCAGTATTGGAGTTTTTGGGATTGGCCTTTGTTTCCTCTTCTCAAGCGATTTGGGTGTCCGTATGGGAACGCTAGATTCTTCAATGGAGGAGCGTGTTTCAATCTGGAATGCGGGTATGACTTTGTTCAAGCAAAATCCTATCTGGGGTGAGGGTCCACTGACCTATATGAATTCCTATCCGAGAATTCATGCACCTTATCACGAACACGCGCATAGTCTTTACATCGATACTATTTTAAGTTATGGTTTGATTGGAACCATTCTCCTATCCATTTCTTCAGTTATCCCGGTTCACATGATGATGGATATGAGTCAGGAGTCTGGGAAACGACCAATTATCGGTCTTTATCTCTCCTTCCTTACAGTAGTCGCTGTACATGGTATCTTTGACTTGGCTCTCTTCTGGGTTCAGTCAGGATTCATCTTCTTGCTGGTTATGTGCAGTCTACCCCTGGAACATCGAACCTTGGTGTCCGAAATGACAGATTAAGTTACTCAAGAACGGAGATCTTCTACTCTAGGTAGGAGGTCTTTTTTGTTGGCGAAAATTATTTCCAAATCGAAACAGTTGACAGATGGAACAAAAGGCGTTACAATAGAGAAAATTCGATATAGAAATAAATTGGAGGTTTTATGAAAGATAGTCATTTGATTGCCCATCATATTCGTTTGTTGAATGGGCGGATTTTTCAAAAGTTACTGAGCCAGGATCCTGAAGCCCTTTATCGCAGTGAACAAGGCAAGATTCTCACCGTTTTATGGAATAGCGAGACAGGCTGTGCGACGGCGACAGATATTGCGCTTGCGACAGGACTTGCCAATAATACGCTTACGACGATGCTGAAAAAGTTGGAAGAGCAGGATTTGGTGACCTTTAGTCAGTGTGGTTCAGACAAGCGAAAAAAATATGTCAAGTTGACAGAGCAGGGTTGGTCCCAGAAAGAAGTTGGCTATCGTATCAGTCAAAAATTGGATGCAATTTTTTATAAAGGATTCACTGAGGAAGAAATTCGCCAGTTTGAAAGTTATCAGGAACGCATTTTGGACAATCTGAAAGAGAAAGCAAATGAGGAATAAATCATGTCAAAACAAGTTGAAAATGCCCAAAATCTATATATTCATGCTATTCAAGATGGACGAGTTGCTGAGGCTCAGGCCCAGTCTGTAGGAGATACCTACATTCAACACTCAACAGGAGTGCCAGATGGGAAAGAAGGGTTTGCGGCTTTCTTTGCAAATTTCTTTGAGCGCCATCCCGAGCGTGAGATGAAGATTGTCCGTACTATTGAGGATGGCAATCTTGTCTTTGTTCATGTTCATCAATATCTCAATGGCGGGGAAGCTCAATGGGTGACGACAGATACTTTCCGTGCGGATGAGAATGGTCGTATCGTAGAACATTGGGATGTTATTGACTACTATCGAACACCTGAAAACGGCCAATTAGATCAGATTTTTGGTGATTTTGAAATCACAGATTTGGATAAGACAGCAGAAAATAAAAAGTTAGTTCGCCGTTTCTTGACAGAAATTTTCCAAAATGGGGAACTGGAGCAGTGGAGTGACTTTGTGGCAGAAGATTTGATTCAGCATAATCATGAGATTGGCCAAGGAAGTCAGGCATATAAAAACTATGTGGCTGAACATGGTGTTACTTTCGACTTTGTTTTCCAACTCTTAGGACAAGGAAACTATGTGGTCAGCTATGGTCAGACTCAGATTGACGGCATTGCCTATGCCCAGTATGACATCTTCCGTCTAGAGAATGGATTGATTGTAGAGCATTGGGACAACAAAGAAGTCATGCCTAAGGTAGAAGACTTGACCAACCGAGGAAAGTTTTAAATTGAGGACAAAGAATGATTGAATACAAAAATGTAGCGCTACGCTATACAGAAAAGGATGTCTTGAGAGATGTCAATTTACGGATTGAGAATGGGGAGTTCATGGTTTTAGTTGGACCTTCTGGGTCAGGTAAGACGACCATGATCAAGATGATTAACCGTCTCTTGGAACCAACTGATGGAAATATTTACATGGACGGTAAGCGCATCAAAGACTATGATGAGCGAGAGCTTCGTCTCTCTACTGGTTATGTTTTACAGGCCATTGCTCTGTTTCCCAATCTAACGGTTGCGGAAAATATTGCTCTCATTCCTGAGATGAAGGGGTGGAGTAAGGAAGAAATAGCGACGAAAACAGAAGAGCTTTTGGCTAAGGTTGGTTTACCAGTAGCTGAGTATGGGCATCGACTTCCAAGTGAACTATCTGGTGGAGAACAGCAACGGGTTGGTATTGTTCGTGCTATGATTGGTCAGCCTAAGATTTTGCTTATGGATGAACCTTTTTCAGCCTTGGATGCTATTTCGAGAAAACAGTTGCAGGTTCTGACTAAAGAATTGCATAAAGAGTTTGGGATGACAACGATTTTTGTGACCCATGATACGGATGAAGCTTTGAAATTGGCGGACCGTATTGCTGTTTTGCAGGATGGAGAGATTCGTCAGGTGGCAAATCCCGAGACCATTTTAAAAGCTCCTGCAACAGACTTTGTAGCAGACTTGTTTGGAGGTAGTGTTCATGACTAATTTAATTGCAACTTTTCAGGATCGTTTTAGTGATTGGTTGACAGCTCTATCTCAACATTTGCAGTTGTCACTTTTGACCTTGTTGCTGGCTATTTTTATTGCGATTCCCTTGGCTGTTTATCTTCGCTATCATGAGAAGTTGGCGGACTGGGTCTTGCAGATTGCAGGGATTTTCCAGACCATTCCGTCTCTAGCCTTGTTGGGACTCTTTATCCCCTTGATGGGAATCGGAACCTTACCGGCTTTGACGGCTCTAGTGATTTATGCGATTTTCCCGATTTTGCAAAATACCATTACTGGACTGAAGGGAATTGATCCAAGTCTACAAGAGGCTGGGATTGCCTTTGGGATGACTAGATGGGAGCGTCTCAAGAAGTTTGAAATTCCACTTGCCATGCCTGTTATAATGTCTGGGATTCGGACGGCAGCGGTCTTGATTATCGGTACGGCAACCTTAGCAGCCTTAATTGGGGCTGGCGGACTGGGTTCCTTTATCCTTTTGGGAATTGACCGAAATAATACCAGTCTGATTTTGATTGGTGCTCTTTCTTCTGCAGTGCTTGCCATTGCCTTTAACTTCCTACTAAAAGTGATGGAAAAAGCAAAATTGCGGACGATTTTTTCTGGTTTTGCCTTGGTGACCTTATTGCTCGGTCTGTCTTATAGTCCAGCCCTCTTAGCTCAAAAAGAGAAAGAAAACTTGGTCATCGCTGGGAAATTGGGACCTGAACCGGAAATCTTAGCTAATATGTATAAATTGCTGATTGAAGAAAATACTAGCATGACTGCGACTGTTAAACCGAATTTTGGGAAAACAAGCTTCCTCTATGAAGCTCTGAAAAAAGGCGATATTGACATCTATCCTGAATTTACAGGTACAGTGACTGAAAGTTTGCTTCAACCAGCACCTAAAGTAGGTCATGAGCCGGATCAGGTTTATCAGGTGGCGCGTGATGGCATTGCCAAACAGGATCATCTAGCCTATCTCAAACCCATGTCTTATCAAAATACTTACGCTGTAGCTGTTCCGAAAAAGATTGCTCAAGAATATGGCTTGAAGACCATTTCGGACTTGAAAAAAGTGGAAGGACAGTTGAAGGCCGGTTTTACTCTCGAGTTTAATGATCGTGAGGATGGCAATAAGGGCTTGCAATCAATGTATGGTCTCAATCTCAACGTAGCGACCATGGAGCCAGCCCTCCGCTATCAGGCAATTCAGTCAGGCGATATTCAAATCACAGATGCCTATTCGACGGATGCAGAATTGGCGCGTTATGATTTACAGGTCTTGGAAGATGATAAACAACTCTTCCCACCTTATCAAGGGGCACCACTCATGAAAGAAGCTCTTCTCAAGAAACATCCTGAGTTGGAGACAGTTCTCAATAAACTAGCTGGTAAAATCACGGAAAGCCAGATGAGCCAGCTCAACTATCAAGTCGGTGTTGAAGGCAAGTCCGCAGAACAAGTAGCCAAAGAATTTCTACAAGAACAAGGTTTGTTGAAGAAATAAATGGAGAGGAAAGTCAGGTGGCAGCCACTAGCAATTTTCTTCAGCAGACAAAATCCCATCTCGAATTATAGACGAGATGGGATTTTTAGTGTTAGAGTAAGATAAACAAGAGAGCAATCAAAGCCGCTAGTGTGCCCCTTATAATGTGGTGCGATATATGTTGGTTTTCTTGCTGTCGCCCATTCCAGTAAGCACCGTAGCAGATGATGCTAGAGCCCACTATCCATAAGATGATCGTTGCTAGTGGAACGAAGAAAAAGATAGCAAGAGCTAGTGAAGTGAGACAACTGCCGACCAAGATGCACGTGTTTCCCAGACTGTAGTTCTTTTGTTTCATGGCTGCGAAAGCTGCCGCGAGATGAAGGAGGGAGAAAATAAGAGCCAATACAATCGTCAGAATTCCTAGGATAATAGAATTTAACATGGTTGATTCCTTTCTTCGTGATAGGATTAAATTTCGAGTGATTTTGTGGAAGTCATCTCAATCACATCTAAGTAAAATCTCACCACTTGGTCTTCGGTATAAGATTTTCCTTTTTTAAGCCACCAGGTCAGTGTTTCGATAAAATTGGTTACTACAAAATGTTTGAGGTAGGAAGCCGGAATGTTTGGATAGGCCTCTTGCAAATCTTCCGCTACCATGGGGTAAACATGGTGTTCGAGTTCCTTGTGTAGTTGGCGGAGAAAGTAGTCGTTTTTGGAAAAAAGAAGACTGGTGACATGGTCTTGATTTTTTTGAAAATGCAAAAAAATATGTGCGAGGTAGTCCTCGGTAGTAAAGTGTCCTTCCCTTTCAAAGAGATGATGAAAGAGGTAGCGGCAGAGCTCATCTAAAAGCAGTTCCTTACTCTCGTAGTGACAGTAAAAAGTGGAACGCCCAACATCTGCCAAGTCAATGATATCTTGGACAGTAGTAGCATCATAGCCCTTGTCGTTCAAAACTTGTAGAAAAGCTTGATAAATGGCTTTTTTCGTCTTACTAACCCGGCGATCTCTTTTTGGCATATAGACACTTGAGACAAACTGTTCAGAACTGAACAAGGCTGACAGTTTGCTTCTATCCTTTCTTTGGATTTTATTAGATAATACAAATGAAAGAAGTATATATACCTATTATACCAAAGGAGGGAGAGAAATGAGTTCTAAAACATCTATCTGGCTAGCCTTTTTCTTGAATCTATCATTTTCTGTTGTCGAATTTATTTTTGGAGGCATCTTCAATTCAAGTGCGGTCTTAGCGGATGCGGTTCATGATTTGGGCGATGCCCTTGCCATAGGCTTATCAGCTTGCTTGGAAACTATTTCCAATCGTCAGGAAGACAAACGTTATACACTTGGTTATAAACGCTTCAGTCTGCTAGGCGCCATGCTGACTGCTTTGATCCTTTTGACAGGATCTTTCATGGTGCTCTTGGAGAATATTCCTCGTCTCCTATCCCCTCAGCCTGTCAACTACCAAGGAATGCTGTGGTTGGGGATTCTTGCGATTCTTATTAATCTCTTGGCTAGTCTAATCGTTCGTAAGGGTCAGACCAAGAACGAAGCTATCCTGACCTTGCATTTTCTAGAAGATATTCTAGGATGGCTAGCGGTTATTCTGGTTGCTGGTGTTTTGTATGTGACTGACTGGTACTTTCTCGATCCACTCTTGTCTCTTTTAATTTCTAGTTTTATCCTCTGGAAAGCCATTCCTCGTTTTTGGTCAACACTCAAGATTTTCTTAGATGCTGTGCCTGAAGGGATCGAGACCGCCGAGCTAGAGAAAGAGTTAGCAGCGCTAGCTAATGTTAAAAGTGTTAATCAACTCAGTATTTGGTCCATGGATGGTCTGGAAAATGACGCCATTGTTCATGTTTGCCTAGAAGAGATTGAACATATGGAGTATTGTAAAGAATCCATTCGTAATTTACTCAAAGATTATGGTTTTCAAAATGTTACCATTGAAGTTGATGCAAACCTAGCAAGTCACCAAACCCATAAGCGAAAAATTGAGGAGTTGGAAGTAGGTCAAAGTCATGGACATCATCATTCATAAGAAGTCGATTTTCTATTTGTTGATTATTTTTGATGAATTGTAAATGTAACATATTTACTCCATTATGAAATTGTGATAGACTACATATATCACTGAAAGGAGATAGACGATGTTACAGCTACAACACATTTCAAAAATCTATCATACGGGCGATCAAGAGTTCCACGCGCTAAAGGATATCTCGATTCGCTTCCGTGAGAATGAGTTTGTCTCCATTCTTGGGCAATCGGGTTCTGGGAAAACCACCCTATTAAATATCATCGGGGGACTCGACCAATACACATCTGGTGATTTACTCATCCAAGGAAAATCAACAAAGCAATTTAAAGACCGCGATTGGGATAGCTACAGAAACCACACCATCGGTTTCATCTTTCAGTCTTATAATCTCATCGGGCACCAAACTGCACTCTCTAACGTAGAAATTGCAATGACTCTTTCGGGTGTTTCAAAAGCAGAACGTAAGAAACGTGCTATCGAAGTGCTCGAACGCGTAGGCCTAAAAGACCATTTATATAAGAAACCAAGTCAAATGTCTGGGGGACAAATGCAACGAATCGCGATTGCGCGTGCTCTTGTTAATGATCCAAAAGTCGTTTTAGCCGACGAACCGACAGGAGCGCTCGATTCTGAGACTTCTGTTCAAATCATGGATTTATTAAAAGACATTGCCAAGGAACGTTTGGTTATCATGGTGACGCATAACCCAGAGCTGGCGCAGAAGTACTCCACACGTATCGTACAAGTATTAGATGGAAACATCTTGAGCGACTCAAACCCATGCGAACCAACAGAGGAGACAAAGCAAGTCGACATCCAGTTCACGAAGACGAAGATGAGCTTTATAACCGCCCTTGTACTTTCCTTTAATAACCTATTGACAAAGAAAGGTCGTACCTTACTAACAGCTTTTGCGGGTTCCATCGGGATTATCGGGATTGCTCTTATCTTAGCCCTTTCCAATGGTGTGAGTGACTACGTTAAAAAGGTGCAGGAAGATACCCTCGTCTCTCTTCCACTGACGATTAGCGAGCAGAACCAGAGCAACTTGTTGGCGACCTCTCCAGATTTGAGCGAGAAGCCTTACAAGGATAATCATGAGCTCGGTGTCAATACGGTTTTAACGAATTTATTGAAAAAACAAATCGGAAAGAACGACCTAGCTTCCTTCAAGACTTACTTGGAGGAACACGCTTCGAAGGTCGAATCTCTCACAAAAGACATTCGTTACCGATACAATTTACAACCGTTTATCTATGCAAGTGATACTTCCAACGGACCCAAAAGTATTCTGCCTTCAACCTTAGCTGATGAAATAGAAACAGCGAATCAAACGATGAAGGGATACTTACAAAACCTCAACTACTGGAGTGAACTTTCTAGTGATTCTTCAATGCTAGAAAGCAAGTACGACGTGTTGGAAGGACGCTTCCCACAAGATAAGTCCGAGCTCGTCCTTATCGTAGATGAAAACAATCAAATTAGCGATTTGTTGCTCTATAGTTTGCGTTTCAAAGATCCCAGTGAATTGAACGATACGAAGAAGCTCGACGAACTCTCTTCTCAAACGTATCAATATAGTGATTTTATCGGGAAAACTTTCAAAGCAGTTGTTAATACAAACCGTTTTGTGAAAGAAAATAACTTATGGCTCAATAAGATTGATAATGCTTCTTATATGAAAACTCAAATCGAGAATGGGCTCCAACTTAAAATTGTGGGTGTTCTTCGCCAAAAAGATGGCACAAGTTCAGGCGTGAATGCTCCTTTAGGAGGAATCGCCTACACAAGCGCCCTTATTGATTACACTTCCGAATACATTCAAAATAGTGATATCATTAAGGAACAGGAAGCCAATCAAAATCTAAATGTATTTACGGGTAAAGAATTTGCCAAAGATCCTAAACCATTCAGTTCGGAGAATTTAACCGAAGAAGAAAAAATTCAGTTGGCCAAAATGACGCCTGAAGAACAAGCGCAGTATGTCCAACAATATAACGACAATTCGGCTTCAACTTACGAGGAAAACCTCGCAAAAATGGGCGTCATCAACAAATCCAAACCAGCTGCCATTGAGCTCTACACCTCTTCGTTCCAACAAAAACAAGACTTAAAAGAGTTCATAAACGCCTATAACACAGCGAAAAAAGAAGCTGGAGAAGACGATAAGGTACTCGCTTATTCAGATGATATCCAAACTATCATGTCTTCAATTACGACATTGGTTGGCGTAGTGACAACAGTACTCGTTGGCTTTGTGGCCATCTCACTCATTGTATCTTCTATAATGATTTCGATTATCACGTACATTTCAGTTCTCGAACGTACAAAAGAAATCGGAATCCTACGTGCAATGGGGGCTTCGAAGAAAGATATTCGTCGTATCTTCACTGCTGAAACAGCCATTGAAGGATTGATCTCTGGGGTGCTCGGTATCACGATTACCTTTCTTGCGACATTCCCAATCAATGCGATTGTTGCGAAAATGACAAATGTGGGAAATGTAGCGCAATTACCAATAGAAGTAGCTCTAATCCTTATCGGTATTTCGATTGTCCTTACCATGTTAGCCGGTCTAATCCCTTCACGCATCGCTGCTAAGAAAGACCCAGTCGAATCGCTTCGTAGCGAATAACAACTAAACCACAAAAAGGTGGATAAAGGAATATTTCTTTATTCACTTTTTCTATTGGCTGGAAACTATTAAAAACGTAATCGAAAAATCTCTCCTTATAAAACTTAAATCTCAAGAAGAAAAGACTATATTGGACTAAACTAGTGCCTTATCGCCGTTAATAATGATTGATACGAGCGAAAGCTTGACAAAAAGTGTATAATGAAAGTAAGAAACCAATAGAAAAGGAGTGGTTCTATGAAGAAAACAGTTTATACAAAAGCTGGTCAGGTTGGTCTTATTGAAGTGGAGCATCCGCAAATCATTGAGGCAGATGATGCCATTATTCGGATCGTTCGGACCTGTGTTTGTGGCTCTGATCTGTGGAGCTATCGCAATCCAGATATTGAAACGGGCCATCAGAATAGCGGGCACGAAGCGATTGGAATTGTCGAAGAAATCGGAGAGGCTATTACAACGGTTAAGCCAGGAGACTTTGTCATTGCGCCTTTCACCCATGGCTGTGGGGAGTGTGATGCCTGTCGCGCTGGCTATGATGGGACTTGTGACCGCCATATTGGCACCAATTGGTCTAATGGGGTGCAAGCGGAGTACATTCGCTTCGAATATGCCAACTGGGCTCTTGTCAAAATTCCGGGTCAGCCCTCTGATTATACAGAAGGCATGCTCAAATCCCTCTTGACACTGGCTGATGTCATGCCGACCGGCTATCATGCTGCGCGTGTGGCAGATGTGAAACCTGGGGATAAGGTGGTCGTGATTGGCGATGGGGCTGTTGGTCAATGTGCTGTTATCGCCGCTAAGATGCGTGGTGCATCTCAAATTGTTCTCATGAGTCGTCACGAAGACCGTCAACAAATGGCTTTGGAGTCAGGTGCGACAGCTGTTGTGGCTGAACGTGGTCAAGAGGGAATTGCCAAAGTCCGTGAAATCCTTGGTGGTGGAGCAGATGCAGCCCTTGAATGTGTTGGGACTGAAGCAGCCGTAGATCAAGCCCTTGGGGTTCTTCACAATGGTGGACGTTTAGGTTTCGTTGGTGTTCCTCATTACAATAACCGTGCGCTCGGTTCTACCTTTGCTCAAAATATTACAGTGGCAGGCGGTGCGGCCTCTGTCACGACTTACGACAAGCAAATCTTATTAAAAGCCGTTCTGGATGGTGATATCAATCCAGGTCGTGTCTTTACTTCAAGTTATAAACTGGAAGATATCGACCAGGCTTATAAAGACATGGACGAACGCAAGACCATTAAGTCTATGATTGTGATGGAATAAAAAAGAAAATCCTAATGGAGATTTGAGAATTTCTATTAGGATTTTTTGCGTTGGTATATTTGTTGAGTTATGGCAGCGTACTCTCTCTCAAAGTCAGTCTGGTTCCCAGCATGGTTAGGCTAGGTATTTTGCGACCGTGGAGAACTTCTTTATTAAGAATATCCATACCTGCTCGGCCCATTTCTTCGGTATAGACAGTGATACTGGAGAGGGGAGGATAGACCTGCTTGGTCAGGCTAGTGTCGTTAAAAGAAATGAGACTGACTCGGTCTGGTAGGCTGATTCCTGCTTCTTGAAGGGCACGGAGGGCACCGATGGCTAAACTATCGCTGGCAGCGAAAAAGGCTGGTGGGAGTTGTTCTCCTAGCTTGTGAATGGCCTCCTTCATCAAGTCATAGCCAGACTGGGCAATAAAGCTCCCCTGAAAGACCAGTTCTTCATGGTAGATACCTTTTGCTTGGGTATAGTCTTTGAAATTTTCTAGTCGCTTATCCTGAATAATCTCTTCCTGATCGGTTGTTTCCTCAAGTCCTGTTAGAATGCCAATCCGATCCAGCCCCTGACTGAGAAAATGGTCTACAACTTGTTTCACAGCAGTGTAAAAGTCAGTGATAATACAGGTATGACCTAGTGAGAGGGTGTCACTATCTATAAAGACTAAAGGTTTTTGGTATTCTTCAAAGGCAGAAATCTGAGCTCGGCTGAACTTTCCGATGCAGAGAATGCCAATCACTTCCTCGCTCAGTGTAAAAGGATGGTCATTAAAATAGCGCAAGATGTCATAGTCCAACTCTTGGGCTCTTTTTTCAATACCGAGACGAATCTGATAGTAGTAAAGGTCGTCCAACTCCCCTTGTTCGCTGACCCATTGGATAATGGCAATCTTTTGCTTGGGTTTGTGGGATTCGCCTGTCTTGAGGTGCTTGGTGTAGCCCAGCTCTTCAGCGACGGTTAAAATGCGGTGTCGGGTTTCTTCTGTGACAGATAGGCTCTGGTCGCGATTGAGGACACGAGATACGGTCGCGATAGAGACAGAGGCTAGCTGTGCAATGTCTTTTAAGGTAGCCATAAATCCTCCTTCTTTTAGGTTAGTATATCATATTTTTCTTCTTTTTACCGATTGTTTAGTAAAACTTTAGTAAAAAGGATTGACCTTGGCAAATCCCTTGGATACAATAGAAGAAAACGATTACACGTTAAGGTGACTTAACGACAGTCAAAGGAGAATTCATATGACACAACATCTTACTGCTGAAGCCCTTCGCAAAGACTTTCTTGCTGTTTTTGGTCAAGAAGCAGACCAAACTTTCTTTTCACCAGGACGCATCAATTTGATTGGTGAACACACAGACTACAACGGTGGACACGTTTTTCCAGCGGCTATTTCCTTGGGAACATACGGTGCAGCGCGCAAGCGTGACGACCAAGTCTTGCGTTTCTACTCAGCCAATTTTGAAGACAAGGGTATTATCGAAGTACCTCTTGCTGACCTCAAATTTGAAAAAGAGCACAGCTGGACCAACTATCCAAAAGGGGTTCTTCATTTCTTGCAAGAAGCTGGGCACGTGATTGACAAAGGGTTTGATTTTTATGTTTATGGGAATATCCCAAATGGTGCTGGTTTGTCATCATCGGCATCTTTGGAACTCTTGACAGGGGTCGTGGCAGAGCATCTCTTTGGTTTAAAACTAGACCGTTTGGATTTGGTTAAAATCGGAAAACAAACAGAAAATAACTTTATCGGAGTGAATTCTGGTATCATGGACCAGTTTGCTATCGGTATGGGTGCTGACCAACGTGCCATTTACCTAGATACCAATACGTTAGAATACGACTTGGTGCCACTTGATTTGAAGGACAAGGTTGTTGTTATCATGAATACTAATAAACGCCGTGAACTAGCAGACTCTAAGTACAATGAACGTCGTGCTGAGTGTGAAAAAGCCGTGGAAGAATTGCAAGTTGCCTTGGATATTCAGACCTTGGGTGAGTTGGACGAGTGGGCCTTTGACCAATATAGCTATCTAATTAAAGACGAAAATCGTTTGAAACGTGCTCGCCATGCTGTGCTTGAAAACCAACGTACCCTTAAAGCTCAAGCAGCCCTTCAAGCAGGTGATTTGGAAACCTTTGGTCGCTTGATGAATGCTTCTCACGTTTCTCTAGAGCATGACTATGAAGTAACTGGCTTGGAATTGGATACCCTGGTTCACACAGC
Source organism: bacterium (assembly GCA_905221265.1). Classification (GTDB taxonomy): domain Bacteria; phylum Bacillota; class Bacilli; order Lactobacillales; family Streptococcaceae; genus Streptococcus. The sequence continues at coordinate 24,955 of CAJNCQ010000008.1, forward strand.
TTGGGATCAGGAAGGTGTTCTCGGTGCTCGTATGACAGGAGCAGGTTTTGGTGGCTGTGCCATTGCCTTGGTTCATAAAGATGCTGTTGAGGCTTTTAAAGCAGCTGTTGGCAAGCACTACGAGGAAGTCGTTGGATACGCTCCAAGCTTCTATATCGCTGAAGTTGCAGGTGGCAGTCGAGTTTTAGACTAGGAGAGAAGTAAATGGACGCTGTAATATTTGATTTAGATGGCTTATTAGCTGATACTGAGATCATTTCTCTAAAAGTTTATCAAGAATTGCTTAAAGATTTTGGAATTCCTTTCACAGAAGAAATATATTCTAGAGAATACAGTGGACATAGGGAAGAGGAGAATGTTCAACGATTTTTGGATACCTATGATTTACCTTGGAACTTTGACCAAACCTTGGAAAAAGTTTATGAACTGGAAGCTCGAATATTAGCCAAAGGTGTAAATTTAAAAAAAGGTGCTAAAAATTTGCTTGCTTTTTTGCAAAGAGAAGGTATTCCAATCGCTCTAGCAACTTCAAGTGTTGAATCTAGAGCTAGAATGATTTTGGATAGTAATGGTATACTGTCCCTATTTGACCATCTAGTTTTTGCAAAAGATGTAAAGCGAAGCAAACCTTACCCTGATATATTTTTAAAGGCCTGCAGTGATTTGAATGTTTTACCAGAGAATTGCTTAGTACTAGAGGATAGTGAAGCAGGGATTGAAGCAGCGTATAGAGCTGAGATACCAGTCATTTGTATTCCAGACTTAAAAATGCCAGCACAGTCTTTCTTAAATAAAACAGAACAAGTTTTTCAGGATTTAGATGCTGTCAGAGACTATTTAGAAAGTAAGAAGGAGAATCAATGAGTCAGGGAGTTCTAGATGCATTTATCACAGAAGTCATTACTGAAAGTTCATTTGAGGAAATGGATCGAATCTACCTAACCAATTGTGTTTTGGCTCGAGTGGGCGAAGGTGTTTTGGAAGTTGAGACGAATCTGGATAAATTGATTGACCTCAAGGACCAGCTAGTCGAGGAAGCGGTTCGATTAGAGACGATTGAGGATAGTCTGACTGCGCGTGAAATCCTCGGTGCTGAACTAATGGACTTGGTGACCCCTTGTCCAAGTCAGGTCAATCGTGACTTTTGGACCACCTATGCTCACTCTCCTGAGCAGGCGATAGGGGATTTTTACCAGCTCAGCCAGAAAAATGACTACATCAAGCTCAAGGCCATTGCTAAGAATATTGCTTATCGTGTTCCATCTGACTACGGAGAACTTGAGATTACCATCAACCTCTCTAAACCTGAAAAGGATCCAAAAGAGATTGCGGCAGCTAAGTTGGTTCAAGCTAGCAATTATCCTCAGTGTCAGCTTTGTCTAGAGAATGAGGGCTACCATGGTCGGATAAACCACCCAGCTCGCAGCAATCACCGCATTATCCGTTTCGAAATGGCGGGTCAGGAGTGGGGCTTCCAGTATTCGCCCTATGCTTATTTTAATGAGCACTGTATCTTCTTAGATGGCCAGCATCGTCCCATGGCCATTAGTCGTCAGAGTTTTGAGCGCCTGCTAGCTATCGTAGAGCAGTTTCCAGGCTATTTTGCGGGTTCAAATGCTGACCTGCCAATCGTGGGAGGCTCTATTCTTACTCATGACCACTATCAGGGAGGCCGTCACGTATTTCCTATGGAAATGGCTCCTCTGCAAAAGACTTTCCGATTTGCTGATTTTGAGCAGGTCAAGGCTGGGATTGTCAAGTGGCCTATGTCAGTGCTACGTTTGACCTCGTATTCAAAAGAAGATTTGATCAACTTGGCTGATAAGATTTTGCAGGAATGGCGGCAATATTCAGACCCTGAAGTACAGATTTTGGCAGAGACAGACGGGACACCACACCATACCATTACACCCATTGCCCGTAAACGCGATGGACAGTTTGAGTTGGACTTGGTCTTGCGGGACAATCAGACTTCGGCAGAGCATCCGGATGGCATCTATCATCCCCACAAGGATGTCCAACATATTAAGAAGGAAAATATCGGCTTGATTGAGGTCATGGGCTTGGCTATTTTGCCACCACGCCTGAAAGCAGAAGTGGAGCAAGTCGCTAGCTACCTCGTGGGAGAAGGGGACACAGTTGCGACTTATCATCAGGAATGGGCAGACCAGCTCAAAGTCCAACATCCAGACCTAAAAGATAAAGAAAAAGCCCTTGAAATCGTCAAGGACTCTGTAGGTACTATCTTTGCGCGTGTTCTGGAGGACGCAGGAGTTTACAAGCAAACGGAACAAGGACAGGTAGCCTTTATGCGCTTTGTAGAACAGGTCGGAATTTTGCCAGACTAGGAGCTTTTTCCTTGCGCAGTCCTATAAAAAGTAGTATCATAGTGTCGTTTGAAATATCAGGAGGAAACGATGAAAGATTTTCATTTTGACGCTATATCTGCCTTTGAAAATTACGAAATAGATAAAATGAGAGACGGTCATGTTGTGGTGACGACGAAAGTAGTGGATTCGTCGCTCAACTACTATGGCAATGCCCATGGAGGCTATCTCTTTACTCTTTGTGATCAAATTAGTGGTCTAGTGGTCATCTCGCTGGGGCTTGATGGAGTGACGCTTCAGTCTTCTATCAACTACCTCAAGGCAGGAAAACTCGACGATGTGCTGACCATTAAAGGAGAATGTGTCCATCAAGGTCGCACAACTTGTGTCGTGGATGTGGATATCACCAATCAAGAAGGCAGAAATGTCTGCAAAGCCACCTTTACCATGTTTGTCACAGGCCAGCGGTCAGAAGACAGACAGGTGAGGATATAAAGTACTGAGAGTTGACCTGCACTCTAAGGGTTAAATATTTTTTGTCGAACTTTTGGAGTGCAGGTTAGTTTTGATTCTCGCAGATGAACCAACCGCTTCACTAGACCCTAAAAACTCTGAGGAATTACTTTCTATCCTAGAATCATTAAAAAATCCGAATCGAACGATTATTATTGCGACCCACAATCCTCTTATCTGGGAGCAAGTGGATCAAGTCATTCGAGTTACCGATTTATCTCATCGATGATAAGAGAACATTAAGTTAGAAGAAAGAGTCACAAATACACTTTGTGGCTTTTTTATTTCCGTAAAAATGGTAAAATAGTAGGAGTAGAAATGGAGTTTGAGACATGAAAGTAATCGATCAATTTAAAAATAAGAAAGTACTTGTTTTAGGTTTGGCTAAGTCTGGTGAGTCTGCGGCCCGTTTGTTGGACAAGCTGGGAGCCATTGTGACGGTAAATGACGGCAAGCCTTTTGAGGAAAATCCTGCTGCACAAAGTTTGCTAGAAGAGGGAATCAAGGTTGTCACTGGTGGGCATCCTTTGGAGCTCTTGGATGAAGAGTTTGCTCTGATGGTGAAAAATCCAGGGATTCCTTATAGCAATCCCATGATTGAAAAGGCTTTGGCAAAGGGGATTCCAGTCTTGACTGAGGTGGAATTGGCTTTCTTGATTTCAGATGCACCGATTGTTGGTATTACTGGATCAAATGGAAAAACGACCACAACGACGATGATTGGGGAAGTTTTGACTGCTGCTGGTCAACATGGTCTCTTATCAGGGAATATCGGCTATCCTGCAAGTCAAGTGGCTCAAACTGCAACAGCCAAGGACACGCTTGTCATGGAACTTTCTTCTTTCCAACTGATGGGTGTCCAAGAATTCCATCCTGAGATTGCGGTCATTACCAACCTTATGCCCACTCATATCGACTACCATGGTTCTTTTGAGGAGTATGTGGCAGCTAAGTGGAATATCCAGAACAAGATGACAGCAGCTGATTTCCTTGTTTTGAATTTTAACCAAGACTTGGCAAAAGAATTGGCTACTAAAACACAAGCCACTGTTGTTCCATTTTCAACAATTGAAAAGGTTGATGGAGCTTATCTGGAAGATGGTCAACTCTACTTCCGTGGGGAAGTGGTCATGGCAGCGAGTGAAATCGGTGTTCCAGGTAGCCACAATGTAGAAAATGCCCTTGCTACCATTGCTGTAGCCAAGCTTCGTGGTGTAGACAACCAAACCATCAAGGAAACTCTTTTAGCCTTTGGTGGTGTCAAACACCGTCTCCAATTTGTGGATGAAATTCAGGGTGTCAAATTCTATAATGATAGCAAATCAACCAATATCTTGGCTACTCAAAAAGCCTTGTCAGGATTTGACAATAGCAAGGTCATCTTGATTGCAGGTGGTTTGGACCGTGGAAATGAGTTTGACGAATTGGTGCCAGACATCACAGGGCTCAAGAAGATGGTCATCCTTGGTCAGTCTGCTGAACGTGTCAAACGGGCAGCGGATAAGGCTGGTGTTGCTTATGTGGATGCGACAGATATTGCTGATGCGACCCGCAAGGCTTATGAGCTCGCGACTCAAGGAGACGTGGTTCTTCTCAGCCCTGCCAATGCCAGCTGGGATATGTATGCTAACTTTGAAGTACGTGGCGACCTCTTTATCGACACAGTAGCGGAGTTAAAGGATTAATATGAAAAAAATTGTCTTTACAGGTGGGGGGACGGTTGGACATGTCACCCTCAACCTTTTGTTAATGCCCAAGTTCATCGAAGACGGCTGGGAAGTTCATTATATCGGGGATAAGCATGGAATCGAACACCAAGAAATCCTCAAATCAGGCTTAAATGTGACTTTCCATTCCATTTCGACTGGGAAGTTGCGTCGCTATTTCTCTTGGCAAAATATGCTGGATGTGTTTAAAGTTGGTTGGGGAATTGTTCAATCGCTCTTTATCATGTTACGACTGCGTCCACAGGCTCTTTTTTCTAAGGGAGGATTTGTCTCTGTACCGCCGGTTATCGCAGCGCGAGTGTCAGGAGTGCCTGTCTTTATTCATGAATCGGACCTTTCTATGGGCTTAGCCAATAAAATTGCCTATAAATTTGCGACTAAGATGTATTCGACATTTGAGCAGGCTGCTGGTCTCGCAAAAGTCGAGCATGTGGGAGCAGTGACCAAGGTTTCAAACCAAAAAACTTCAGAACCCGATGAATTGGTGGATATCCAAACCCACTTTGATCCTAAATTGCCAACGGTATTGTTTGTCGGTGGTTCTGCAGGAGCTCGTGTCTTTAATCAATTAGTGACAGATCATAAGCAAGAACTGACAGAGCGCTACAATATTATCAATCTCACTGGAGATTCAAGCCTCAATGAGTTGAGCCAAAATCTCTTTCGTGTTGACTATGTGACGGATCTCTATCAACCCTTGATGGAGCTGGCAGATGTGGTGGTGACCCGTGGTGGTGCCAATACGATTTTCGAGCTCTTGGCCATGGCGAAACTCCATCTCATCGTACCATTGGGTCGTGAAGCAAGTCGAGGAGACCAGATTGAAAATGCAGCCTACTTTGTTAAGAAAGGCTACGCAGAAGAACTTCAAGAAAGTGACTTGACCTTGGAAAGCTTGGAGGCGAAACTCAGTCACCTGCTTAGTCACAAGGACCAATACCAAGCTAGTATGAAAACTTCGACTGAATTGAAATCTCTTGATGATTTTTATGCCCTACTAAGAAAAGACTTATCATAAGGAAAATCAATGTCAAAGGATAAGAACAAAGAATCAAACCAGAAGCAAGAATTGTCTGAATGGCAGAAACGAAACCAGGAATACCTGAAGAAGAAGGCTGAGGAAGAAGCGGCCCTAGCTGAAGAGAAGGAAAAGGAAAAACAAGCTCGAAAGGAAGCCAACTCGAAACTATTGGAGGAATCCAAGAAATCATCGAGTGAATCAGACGAGGAAGCCTCAAGTACAAGCAAGGAGCCTTCCGAGAAAGCTGAGAAAACTCAAAAGGAAGACACAAAAGTTAAAAAAGAGAAAGAAAAGAAGAAAAAAGAAAAACCAGAAAAACCTGCCAAGCCTAAAATTGCGCCTGTTCATATTTGGCGGGCAGTTAGTATCTTGGTGCCGAGTGTTCTGGTTCTCCTCCTTTCTATCTATCTCTTGACCCCTCTTTCAACTATCAAGCATATCGAGGTTAAGGGGAATGTCCAGACTCAAGCGGATGACATTAAACAGGTTTCTGGTATTCAGGACAGCGACTATACCTTGTCTTTGTTGTTGAACAAGGACAAGCACGCTGAGCGAATCAAGTCGAATCACTGGATAGAGTCAGCAAAGATTGACTACAAATTTCCGACAAACTTTACGATTGAAGTCAAAGAGTTTGAGATTGTTGGCTACTATGTGACAGGTGAAGACCACTATCCAATCCTATCTAGTGGAACAATTGACTCAAGCCCTGTCAACCTTTTGAATCTGCCTGAGACCTACCTAACAGTCACCTTTAACGATGAGCAGCAGGTGAAAGAGCTGATAACAGGATTGTCTACCATCAGTGAGGATATCAAGAGTCAAATCCAGAAAATCGAATTAGCGCCGAGCAAGGCAACAGCCGATCTTCTAAAAATTACTATGCAGGATACAGATGAAATATTGGTTCCCTTGTCAGAATTGAGTAAGAAATTGCCTTATTACAGCAAAATCAAGCCACAGTTAGCAGAACCGAGCTCCATCGATATGGAGGCAGGAATCTATAGCACTAGCCTGGCTGATAAACGTTTAGAAGAAGCTGAGGAAAAGGCCAAACAAGAAGCTAAAGAAGCAGAGAAGAAAAAACAGGAAGAAAAAAAAGCTGAAGAAAAGAAACAAGAATAAGAATCTTCAGTTTTTACTTGACAAGTGTCGTTATAAATAATAGAATAGTAGAAAACTTTTAAAGCAGTCCAGAGAGGCAGCTAAGGTTAGACAGTGAAAGGGTGGAGACTACCCATTTTTCGTGGAACCTAGCTGCTAGCAGGTTCCTTTTTTTGAGCAATGGACTGTCAGCAAAGAATAGGAGAAAAGAATGCGTGAGAGTCGCCCGGTCATTGCTCTGGATTTTCCAAGTTTCGAGGAAGCCAAAGAATTTTTAGCCCTTTTTCCAGCAGAGGAAAAACTCTATGTCAAGGTAGGAATGGAAATCTACTATGCAGTAGGTCCCGAGGTTGTGCGTTATTTGAAATCATTGGGACATAGTGTTTTTTTGGATCTCAAGTTGCATGATATTCCAAATACGGTCAAGTCAACTATGAAAATCTTGTCAAGTCTGGGTGTCGATATGACCAATGTTCAGGCTGCAGGTGGGCTTGAAATGATGCAGGCCGCGCGTGAAGGTCTTGGTGATCAAGGGATTCTTATCGCGGTGACCCAATTGACCTCAACATCCGAGGAACAGATGCAAGACTGTCAAAATATCCAAACTAGTCTGCAAGAATCAGTGATTCACTATGCTAAGAAAACAGCTGAAGCTGGATTGGATGGTGTTGTTTGCTCAGCCCAAGAGGCCCAACTTATCAAAGAAGCTACAAACGAAGACTTTATCTGCTTGACACCAGGTATTCGACCAGCAGGTGCTGAAGCAGGGGATCAAAAACGCGTAGTGACCCCTGGTCAAGCCTATCAAATAGGTAGTGACTACATTGTAATAGGCCGTCCAATCACACAGGCAGCAGACCCTGTAGCAGCCTACTATGCTATCAAGGAAGAATGGACACGCGATTGGGTCTAAAGCGTATTTGATTATAGATTTAAGGATAAGAAGGAGTATACCATGACACTTGCTAGAGACATTGCTAGCCATCTATTGAAAATTCAAGCGGTTTATCTCAAACCAGAAGAGCCTTTCACTTGGGCATCTGGTATCAAGTCACCTATCTATACGGATAATCGTGTGACCCTAGCTTACCCGGAAACTAGAACTTTGATTGAGAATGGTTTTGTGGATGCTATCAAAGTAGCCTTTCCAGAGGTTGAAGTGATTGCAGGAACTGCGACAGCAGGGATTCCACACGGAGCTATCATCGCGGACAAGATGAACCTACCATTTGCTTATATTCGTAGCAAACCAAAAGACCATGGAGCTGGAAACCAAATCGAAGGCCGTGTAGCCCAGGGGCAAAAAATGGTAATTGTAGAAGACCTGATCTCAACTGGTGGTTCAGTTCTCGAAGCGGTAGCAGCTGCCAAGCGTGAAGGAGCAGATGTTCTCGGTGTAGTAGCCATTTTTAGCTATCAACTAGCAAAAGCAGATAAGAACTTTGCAAACGCAGGCGTGAAACTGGTGACTCTCTCAAACTACAGCGAGCTCATCCACCTAGCACAAGAAGAAGGCTACATCACACCAGAGGGATTGGCTCTCTTAAAACGATTCAAAGAAGACCAAGAAAATTGGCAAGGATAGAGAAACTCATTTCTGAGATTTTGATGGAACTGATGCATAGTATCGGTTCTTTTTAATTGACAAATGTAGATTTTGAGAGTATACTTAGAACTATAATTGACAAATGTAGATTTTGGAGGGGTGCTAATGCAAATTTCAGATGCAGAATGGCAGGTTATGAAGATTGTTTGGATGCAAGGGGAACAGACCAGTAGCGATTTGATTAGGGTTTTAGCGGAACGGTTTGACTGGTCCAAGTCGACCATTCAAACTCTTTTGGCTCGTCTGGTTGAGAAAGAGTGTCTGACCAGGAAAAAAGAGGGCAAGTCCTTTGTTTATTCAGCTCTTTTAACTCTAGACCAAAGCCGAGACTTGCTTGTTCAAGATATCAAAGACAAGGTTTGTTCTCGTAGGATTAAGAACTTGTTAGCTGATTTGATTGCCGAATGTGATTTTACTCTGGCTGACTTGGAAGACTTGGAAGCTGTAATTTCTGAGAAAAAAGCTAGCGCAGTTGCTGAAGTAAAATGTAATTGTATGTAAAGGAGACGTCATGTTAAATAGTATTGTAACCATTATTTGTATTGCCCTTATCGCGTTTATTTTGTTTTGGTTTTTCAAAAAGCCTGAAAAATCTGGACAAAAGGCCCAGCAAAAAAAGGGCTACCAAGAGATTCGAGTGGAAGTCATGGGGGGCTATACGCCTGAGTTGATTATTCTCAAGAAATCAGTGCCAGCACGTATTGTCTTTGACCGTAAGGATCCGTCACCCTGTCTAGACCAGATCGTCTTTCCGGACTTTGGTGTACATGCGGATCTTCCTATGGGTGAAGAGTATGTAGTGGAAATCACGCCTGAACAGGCTGGGGAATTTGGCTTTGCATGTGGTATGAACATGATGCACGGCAAGATGATTGTAGAGTAGGAGGAAATGATGACAGAAATTGTGAAAGCAAGCCTAGAAAATGGCATTCAAAAAATCCGTATCCGAGCTGAAAAAGGCTATCATCCAGCCCATATTCAGCTTCAAAAAGGGATTCCAGCTGAGATTACCTTTCATCGTGCCACCCCTTCAAACTGTTACAAGGAAATTCTTTTTGAAGAAGAAGGAATTCTAGAACCAATCGGTGTGGACGAAGAGAAGACAATTTGTTTTACACCTCAAGAATTAGGTCAACATGAGTTTTCATGTGGGATGAAGATGCAAAAGGGGAGTTATACTGTAGTTGAGAAGACTCGAAAATCTCTATCACTTTTACAGCGTTTTTGGATTGCTAGTATCTTTACTGTGCCTCTTGTGATTCTCATGATTGGTATGTCGACAGGAGGAATTAGTCACCAAGTCATGCGTTGGGGAACCTTTTTAGCCACAACACCGATTATGCTAGTAGCAGGTGGTCCTTATATCCAAAGTGCTTGGGCTAGTTTTAAAAAGCACAATGCCAACATGGATACCTTGGTTGCTCTGGGAACCCTAGTGGCCTATTTCTATAGCTTAGTTGCCCTCTTCGCTGGTCTCCCCGTTTACTTTGAAAGTGCTGCATTTATCTTCTTCTTCGTTCTTATGGGAGCCGTTTTTGAGGAGAAAATGCGGAAAAATACTTCCCAAGCTGTGGAGAAATTACTTGACTTGCAGGCTAAAACTGCAGAAGTCTTGCGTGAGGATAACTATGTTCAAGTCCCCTTGGAGCAAGTCAAGGTAGGTGACCTGATTCGAGTGCGTCCCGGTGAAAAGATTGCGGTTGATGGTATCGTAGTGGAAGGTGTCTCTAGTATTGATGAGTCTATGGTGACAGGTGAGAGTCTGCCTGTGGACAAGACAGTTGGAGATACCGTCATTGGTTCAACCATCAATAATAGTGGAACACTTGTTTTTAGAGCAGAAAAAGTTGGTTCAGAGACTGTTTTGGCTCAGATTGTGGATTTTGTGAAGAAAGCTCAGACAAGTCGTGCGCCGATTCAGGACTTGACGGATAAAATTTCAGGGATTTTTGTCCCAGCAGTTGTCATTTTAGGGATTGTGACCTTTTGGGTTTGGTTTGTCTTGCTTGGGGCTAGCTTTGTGACCTCCCTTCTTTATGGGGTGGCAGTTTTGATTATCGCCTGCCCGTGTGCCTTGGGACTCGCAACACCAACGGCTCTCATGGTAGGGACAGGGCGTAGCGCCAAGATGGGAGTTCTCCTCAAAAATGGAACGGTCTTACAAGAAATCCAGAAAGTCCAAACTCTCGTCTTTGATAAGACAGGAACTTTGACGGAAGGAAAACCAGTGGTCACTGATATCATTGGCGACGAGACTGAAGTGCTCGGCTTAGCTGCCTCTTTGGAAGAAGCATCACAGCATCCATTGGCTCAAGCTATTGTTAAGCGAGCGACTGAAGTTGGACTTGATTTTCAAGTTGTAGAAAATTTCCAAGCTTTGCATGGAAAAGGTGTTTCAGGACAAATCAATGGGAAACAAGTTTTGCTTGGGAATGCTAAAATGCTAGATGGCATGGATATTTCTAGTGCTTATCAGGAAAAACTTGAAGAACTGGAAAAAGAAGCTAAGACAGTTGTTTTCTTGGCTGTTGATAATGAAATCAAAGGCTTGCTTGCCTTGCAAGATATTCCCAAGGAAAATGCCAAACTCGCCATCAATCAGCTGAAAAAACGTGGTCTCCGAACAGTTATGCTGACAGGAGATAATGCTGGCGTGGCGCGTGCCATTGCAGATCAGATCGGCATTGAGGAGGTTATTGCTGGTGTCTTACCAGAAGAAAAAGCGAATGAAATCCATCAACTGCAAGAGGCTGGTAAAGTAGCCTTTGTCGGAGATGGTATCAATGATGCACCAGCACTCAGTATAGCGGATGTCGGAATTGCTATGGGAGCTGGAACAGATATCGCCATCGAGTCTGCAGGGATTGTTCTTACTCGCAACGACCTGACAGGAGTTGTTCGCGCCCTTGATATGAGTAAGAAAACCTTTAATCGTATCTTGCTTAACCTCTTCTGGGCCTTTATCTACAATGTCATAGGAATTCCGATTGCAGCAGGAGTTTTTTCAGGTATTGGTCTAGTGCTCAACCCAGAACTGGCAGGTCTAGCCATGGCCTTTAGTTCTGTATCTGTTTTGACCAGTTCACTCATGCTAAACTTTAGTAGAATAGACTAAAAGCGAGCTTGCTCGCTTTTTATTATAAAACAGTTTTGTGAAGCGTTTCCAATCTGTGCTGTAATAGAGAATGAAAACTTCTGAGCACATTCTTAGGATACTCAAAGTAAATGTGGTAAATTAGGATTGTAAATTTACTGAATCGCTTTCAAACAACATATAAAAGCGCTTTTTGTAAATGTATGAAATTATTTTGAAGGAGAGTTATCATTATGACTCAAGGGAAAATTACTGCATCTGCAGCAATGCTCAACGTATTGAAAACATGGGGCGTAGACACAATTTACGGTATCCCATCAGGAACACTCAGCTCACTCATGGACGCTTTGGCTGAAGACAAAGATATCCGCTTCTTGCAAGTTCGCCACGAAGAAACAGGTGCTCTTGCAGCGGTTATGCAAGCTAAATTTGGTGGCTCAATCGGGGTTGCAGTTGGTTCAGGTGGTCCAGGTGCGACTCACTTGATTAACGGTGTTTACGATGCAGCTATGGATAACACTCCATTCCTTGCTATCCTTGGATCACGTCCAGTTAATGAACTCAACATGGATGCTTTCCAAGAATTGAACCAAAACCCAATGTACAATGGTATCGCTGTTTACAATAAACGTGTAGCATACGCTGAGCAATTGCCAAAAGTTATTGACGAAGCTTGCCGTGCTGCAGTTTCTAAAAAAGGTCCAGCTGTTGTTGAAATCCCAGTAAACTTCGGTTTCCAAGAAATCGACGAAAACTCATACTACGGTTCAGGTTCATACGAACGTTCATTCATCGCTCCTGCCTTGAACGAAGTTGAAATCGACAAAGCGGTTGAAATCTTGAACAATGCTGAACGTCCAGTTATCTACGCTGGTTACGGTGGTGTTAAAGCTGGTGAAGTGATTACTGAATTGTCACGTAAAATTAAAGCACCAATCATCACAACTGGTAAAAACTTTGAAGCGTTTGAATGGAACTATGAAGGTTTGACAGGTTCTGCTTACCGTGTTGGTTGGAAACCAGCCAACGAAGTTGTCTTTGAAGCAGACACAGTTCTTTTCCTTGGTTCAAACTTCCCATTTGCTGAAGTTTACGAAGCCTTCAAGAACACTGAAAAATTCATCCAAGTCGATATCGACCCTTACAAACTTGGTAAACGTCATGCCCTTGACGCTTCTATCCTTGGTGATGCAGGTCAAGCAGCGAAAGCAATCCTTGACAAAGTAAACCCAGTAGAATCTACTCCATGGTGGCGTGCAAACGTGAAGAACAACCAAAACTGGCGTGATTACATGAACAAACTCGAAGGTAAAACTGAGGGTGAATTGCAATTGTACCAAGTTTACAATGCAATCAACAAACATGCTGATCAAGACGCTATCTACTCAATCGACGTAGGTGACACTACTCAAACATCTACTCGTCACCTTCACATGACACCTAAGAACATGTGGCGTACATCTCCACTCTTTGCGACAATGGGTATTGCCCTTCCTGGTGGTATCGCTGCTAAGAAAGACAATCCAGATCGCCAAGTATGGAACATCATGGGTGACGGTGCATTCAACATGTGCTACCCAGACGTTATCACAAACGTTCAATACGACCTTCCAGTTATCAACGTTGTCTTCTCAAATGGTAAATATGCCTTCATCAAGGACAAATACGAAGACACAAACAAACACTTGTTTGGTTGTGACTTCCCTAACGCGGACTACGCGAAAATCGCTGAAGCTCAAGGAGCTGTTGGATTTACAGTTGACCGTATCGAAGATATCGATGCAGTTGTTGCAGAAGCTGTTAAATTGAACAAAGAAGGTAAAACTGTTGTTATTGATGCTCGAATCTCTCAACACCGTCCACTTCCAGTAGAAGTACTTGAGTTGGATCCAAAACAACACTCAGAAGAAGCAATCAAAGCCTTCAAGGAAAAATACGAAGCAGAAGAACTCGTACCATTCCGCCTCTTCTTGGAAGAAGAAGGATTGCAATCACGCGCAATCAAATAATTCCTCTCGTCGAAAATCAAATGTAAACTTTGTAGATTTTATTCTTTGATTTTCAAGAGTCGAACTTGAAAAGATCGGAGCAATCCGGTCTTTTTCTGGAGGATAGTAAATGAATTTAAATCAATTAGATATCATCGTTTCAGATGTTCCTCGAGTCTGTGCTGACTTGGAGCGTATTTTGGATAAAAAAGCCGATTATGTTGATGACAGTTTTGCTCAGTTCACGATTGGCAGTCATTGTCTCATGTTGTCAGAGAAACATTTGATTTCTTTGGAAAACTTTCAGTCAGGAATCATTCTTCACATAGAGATTGAGGATGTAGATCAGAATTATCAACGATTGAAAGAATTAGGGATTGAGATTTTACATGGGCCAGTTGTAACTGATTGGGGAACCGAATCCCTGCTAGTAAGTGGCCCTGCTGGTCTAGTGATTGATTTTTATCGTATGAAATAGCGCGCGTAGTTATTTGACGTCAACCTTGGCTATTCTTAAAACAGAAATTGAGAATGTGAACTATTGAAAGATCGGAGCAATCCGGTCTTTTTCTGTTTCCTCTTTCTTATCACAAGATTGTGATAGTTTACATCTTCATAACAAAAGCTTCAAAGTCTTGATTGTTTTGAAAAAAGATTATAAAATATGATTCATAAAAATGAAAGAGGTTTTGAAAATGCCTGAAAAACAAATGAAAATTTTGGGTTGGGTAGCGACCTTCATGTCCGTTATGATGTATGTCTCTTACTTCCCACAAATCATGAACAACTTGGCTGGTCAAAAAGGAAACTTCATCCAACCCTTGGTCGCAGCCATCAACTGTAGTCTTTGGGTTTACTACGGTCTTTTCAAGAAAGAAAGAGATATTCCCCTCGCGGCTGCTAATGCGCCAGGTATCATTTTTGGTCTAGTGACGGCTATCACAGCTTTGATTTAAAAAGTTTAAAATAGTTAGTATTCTTGTATCCTTTTTTATATTCTGTTAAAATAGAAGCCTAACGAAAGTTTAGGAGTGAATCAAGATGTCGACGAGTTTCTTTTTATTATTTGGCTGTATGATACTAGCGTTTGCTGCCTTTACGTATTTTATGTTCAATGAGTTGATTTTTAGTAGTTATTTAGATGATAAAAAATGTACTGAAAAAACTGAAGGAAAAATCACAAGATATTCTGCATTTCTTTATAACGATGTTAGTCTCCCAGTTGTAGAATATACTGTTGACGGGAATCAGTATAAGGTAGTGGGACCAAAATTTCTTTCTAGCGTATCAAAAACAGTTGCAACACCACTTAATTCTATCGTTTCTGAAGTAAAGTTGGAAGGTTTCGATAATGGAGAAATTCCACAAGTGTTAAGGTATCAGGTACGGCGAAATAGTTTCATTTCTGTAACAAAATCACCACTTATGGAGCGCTTCCCAATCGGCGGAAAGGTTACTGTTTACTATGATCCGAACAAACCTAAACTTTCTTACGTGGAAAGACCATTAAAGCCAGGTCGATTTTTATGGCTGACTAAATTATCAGTCTATCTTCTTATTCTAATGATGCTTGTTTCAGCTGTTTACATCATGTTTGTCCTTCCAAATCTTGTCAAATAGAAGTTGATTATTTTGTTCCCAAGCTCAACTTTCCATCATACGGTTCTATGTTTATACATAGAATCGTTTTTTGCTGAAGAAATCTTTGAAGAGGATTTCTTTAAAAAATCGAACCCTGAAAATTTGTCGGATTAAATGGAATCATATAATAGTATCATTATTCCGCAGTATTTCACAAGTAAAGGTCTGGATATTGGGGTATAATATAAGTAAATGAAGCAGTAAAATAAGAAAGTGGATAGAGATATGACTGAAAAACTAACTTTTCCAGAAGGATTTCTCTGGGGTGGTGCAACGGCGGCTAATCAATGTGAGGGTGCTTATAATCAGGACGGTCGTGGTCTTGCTAATGTGGATTTGGTACCGATTGGATCTGACCGTGAAGCCATTATCACAGGTCAGAAAAAGATGTTTTCGTTTGAGGAGGGCTATTTTTACCCAGCAAAGGAAGCCATTGATATGTACCATCATTACAAGGAAGATATTGCGCTTTTTGCAGAAATGGGCTTTAAAACTTATCGGCTTTCCATCGCTTGGACTCGGATTTTTCCTCAAGGTGACGAAGCAGAGCCAAATGAAGCTGGTCTAGCCTTTTATGAGGATTTGTTTAAAGAATGCCACAAGTATGGGATTGAACCTCTGGTGACCATCACGCATTTTGACTGCCCCATGTACTTAATTAGGGAGTACGGTGGTTGGCGCAATCGTCGCATGTTGGACTTTTACGCAAATCTCTGTCGCACCCTCTTTACCCGTTACAAGGGCTTGGTCAAGTACTGGCTAACATTTAACGAAATCAACATGATTCTGCACGCCCCTTTTTTAGGAGCTGGGATTTGTTTTGAAGAGGGGGAAAATCAAGAGCAAGTCAAATACCAAGCAGCTCACCATGAGCTGGTAGCCTCGGCTATGGCGACTAAAATTGCTCACGAAATTGATCCAGAAAACAAGGTGGGATGTATGTTGGCAGCAGGGCAATACTATCCCAACACTGCCCATCCGAGAGACTACTGGGCAGCCATGGAAGAAGACCGTAAGAGTTACTTTTTCATTGATGTTCAAGCACGCGGGGAATATCCAAACTATGCTAAGAAGCAGTGGGAGCGTGAGGGAATCGAGATTGAAATGACGGCAGAGGATTTGGACTTGTTAAAGAATCACACTGTTGACTTTGTTTCCTTCTCTTACTATGCGAGTCGAGTGGCCTCAGGCGATCCAGAAGTGACGAATCTGACCGCTGGAAATGTCTTTGCCTCTATCAAAAATCCTTATCTGAAATCCTCTGAATGGGGTTGGCAGATTGACCCACTGGGGCTTCGTATCACTCTCAATGCCATCTGGGATCGTTATCAAAAACCCATGTTCATCGTAGAAAATGGGCTCGGTGCTATGGACACGCCAGATGAAAATGGCTACGTAGCGGATGACTATCGGATTGCTTATCTAGAAGCCCACATCAAGGCTATGCAAGATGCTATTTACCAAGATGGCGTTGAATTGCTTGGTTATACGACTTGGGGTTGTATCGATCTGGTTTCAGCTGGAACAGGCGAAATGAACAAGCGCTATGGTTTTATCTATGTGGATCGTGATAATGCAGGTCAAGGAAGTCTCAAACGGAGCAAGAAGAAATCCTTCTACTGGTACAAGAATGTTATTGCCAGCAATGGTGCAAGTATTGAGTAGAGCACATTTGTTCACTATTTTTATAAAATCTTCTCCCTACTTTATAAGATGTGAAAAAGAGTTCAATTAGACCAGGCATTTTGCTATAATGAGGGGAGAAAAATCAGACAGGAGAATAAGATGTCAGAACCATTATTTTTACAATCAGTTATGCAAGAAAAAATCTGGGGTGGAACCAAGCTACGTGATGAGTTTGGCTATGACATTCCAAGTGAAAAAATCGGAGAATACTGGGCCATCTCTGCTCACCCAAATGGGGTTTCAAAGGTCGCTAATGGGCGCTTTGAGGGAACAGACTTAGCTACATTGTATGCGGAACACCGTGAGTTGTTTGGCAATCATCCAGAACCTGTATTTCCACTCTTGACCAAGATTCTTGATGCAAATGACTGGCTCAGTGTCCAAGTTCACCCAGACGATGCCTATGGATTAGAACATGAAGGCGAGCTCGGGAAAACAGAGTGCTGGTACATCATCGCTGCGGATGAAGGTTCAGAGATTATCTATGGCCATAATGCCAAATCAAAAGAAGAACTCCGCCAGCAAATCGAAGATAAAAACTGGGATGCCTTGCTGACCAAAGTGCCTGTTAAGGCTGGAGACTTCTTCTATGTACCAAGTGGCACCATGCACGCTATCGGAGCAGGCATCTTGATTCTTGAAACTCAGCAGTCTAGCGATACCACCTATCGTGTCTATGACTTTGACCGCAAGGATGACAAGGGCAACTTGCGTGAACTTCACCTTGAAAAATCTATCGATGTCTTGAATATTGGGGAACCTGCTAATAGCCGTCCTGTAACTATCAAAGCTGATGATTTGCGTTCAACTCTTCTTGTATCCAATGATTTCTTCGCAGTTTACAAGTGGGAAATTACTGGAGAAGTTGACTTTGAAAAGACAGCTGACTACAGCCTGTTCAGCGTCTTAGCTGGTCAAGGTCAACTGACTGTTGACGGGAAAAACTATCCAATTCAAAAAGGTAGCCACTTTATCCTACCAAGTGACGTTGAAGCTTGGACCCTAGAAGGCCAAGGCTTGGAATTGATTGTTAGCCATCCATAAAAAAGAAAGGGCCTGAGTTCATGACTCAAGTCCTTTTTGATTACATAAATTGGGCGATAAAAACTACGATGATGATGATTGGAATGATAAAACGAAGGAGGAAAAGCCAGACTTGGAAAAGTCCTTGTTTCCATGCTCTTTCATCAAGATGGAGTTCCTCCATAGCAAGAGCCTTCTTAAAGATGTAGCCTGTAAAAAGTGAAAGGCAGAGGGCTCCAAATGGCATGAGGAGATTGGAAACCAAGAAGTCCATAGCATCAAAGAAAGTCTTTCCAAAAATGTGAACATTTGCCATGACACCGTAAGAAAGGGCTGAAGGAATTCCAAAAACAAAGGTCAAAATTCCTAAAATGGCACTCCATTTTGCACGCTTGAGGTTGTCCTGGTTGGTGATATTGCCCACATTGATTTCCAGCATCACGACTGAAGAAGTGACCGTCGCAAAGAGGAAGAGTAAGAGGAAAAGGATGTAGAAAATGGTCCCAAAAGGCATCTTATCAAAGAGTTGAGGCAAGACGATAAAGAGCAGGCTTGGTCCCCCTTCAGACTGGATATTGAAGGCTGACATGGCTGGGAAAATGGCTAGACCTGCCATAATGGATACCGAGATATTCATGGCTACAATGGAAATCCCTGACTGGACCAGATTGGTTTTCTTATCCAAGTAAGAAGCATAGGTCAACATTGCTGTAACCCCTAATGAGAGGGCAAAGAAAGATTGACCCAGGGCATAAAGGAGACCTGCGCTAGTTAGTTTTGAAAAGTCTGGTTTGAGGAAGTAGAGAACCCCTTCCATGGCGTTTGGCAAGCTGAGAGAGCGCCCAATGATTACGACAAAGATGATAAAGAGCAGGGGCATCATGACTTTCGAGGCTCTTTCAATCCCTTTTTGAACCCCACGTGATACAATAAAGATATTCAATAAGATAAAGGCTGCTTGAGCTCCTAGGGCAATAGCTGGGTTTGAAATGATTGAAGTAAATAACTGAGCATAATCACCCGTTCCACCAAGTTGGAACAACTTTCCAAACTCAATACCTAGATAGACTAAAATCCATCCTCCGATAACACTGTAAAAGGATAGGAGGATAAAGAGGGCAAAGGCACCAATCCAACCGATAAAGTTGTACTTGTTATTCTTGCCTAGTTTTCCAAAGGTTTTGATAGCGGAAACGCCAGCACTACGGCCAAGGGCAAACTCAGCCAGCAGGAGCGGGAAACCGATTAAAATAGTAGAAATGAGAAAGACCAGTAAAAAGCCTCCACCGCCATTAGCAGCAGTCATGTAGGGGAACTTCCAAACGGCTCCAAGTCCGATGGCTGAACCAGCAGATGCTAGGATAAAGCCCAGTTTTGAACCCCATTGTGATTTTTCTGACATAGTTGAAACTCCAATCTCGTTTTTAAAATAAGAAAAGGCTACTTGAATTGTCAAATAGCCTTCTCTCAATGGCTCTCTATGAGCCTTCTGTTTGATTGATAGACTTGACTATCCTATCATGTTTTCTAAGGTCTGTCAAGAAAACCATTTTCAAGTTTTCACACCTTTCTCAAAAAGTTAAAAATTTTTCTCAAAAACGCTTGACTCTGACCTAAGGGGAGGGGTTATACTATTTCTTGTAAGGAGGAAATCATGTACCATATAAAAGAAGCTGCGCAGCTTTCAGGTGTCTCTGTCAAGACCCTGCACCACTACGATAAGATAGGGCTCTTGGTTCCCTTAAAGTCGGAAAACGGCTATCGAACCTACAGTCAGGAGGATTTGGAACGCCTTCAGGTTATTCTGTATTACAAATATCTAGGTTTTTCTTTAGAAAAAATAGCAGAGCTGTTAAAGGAAGAAAGGACAGATTTATTGCCCCATTTGACCAGGCAGTTGGACTATTTGACTCGAGAAAGGCAACATCTGGATACCTTGATTTCCACCTTGCAAAAAACCATTCAAGAACAAAAAGGAGAAAGAAAAATGACGATTGAGGAAAAATTCACTGGATTTAGCTATCAAGACAATCAAAAATACCACCAAGAAGCGGTAGAGAAATATGGACAAGAAGTCATGGACCAAGCGCTTGAACGCCAAAATGGTAGAGAAGATGAGGCTACTGCCGCTTTTAACCAAATTTTTCAATCCTTGGCTCAAAACCTTAAAAATGGACTAGCTGCAACAGCAGCCGAAAACCAAGAAGAAGCAGCTAAACTCTTGCAAGCTATTCGTACTTATGGATTTGACTGCTCTATTGAAGTCTTCGGTCATATCGGTAAAGGTTACGTCTACAACCCAGAGTTTAAGGAAAATATTGACAAATTTGGACCTGGAACAGCCCAGTACACGTCAGATGTCATTGCCCACTATGTTCAAAATCAGATAACATAAGCATCGCTGGAGATTTGTCCTGCTCCGCTAAAAAAGCTAAATCTTCTGTTTAACTTTTTTAGGGGACAGGTCATTTTAGTTGTTACTTTTTTGAAAAGCATTCTGGTCCCAGACTCTTTACTTTGTTACTAAAAGAAAATTCATTTTTAAAGTTTTTGCATTGTCACCTCTGAGTGATTAGTTCGCCTTGATAAAATCAGTAAAAAAAGATATGATAGTAGGAGAAAAATGAGGTTAAGAGTGATGGACAAAAGTAGAATTAAAACAGAAACACAGCAGGTAATTGAAGATGTTTTGGAAAAGGCTGGATTGCGTGAAGGAAGCCTCTTTGTCCTAGGTTTATCCTCTAGCGAAGTTTTAGGCGGCCATATAGGCAAGGAATCAAGCCAAGAAATTGGCGAAATCATTGTGAAGACGATTTTAGATATCCTAGAGGAAAAAGGAATTCATCTAGCTGTTCAAGGTTGTGAGCATGTCAATCGGGCCCTCGTTGTTGAGCGTCAAGTGGCGGAGCAGTTTGGTCTGGAAATCGTTAGCGTCCTTCCGACTCTTCATGCAGGCGGTTCGGGTCAGCTAGCTGCATTTAAGTTTATGAAAGACCCTGTTGAGGTGGAGTTCATCACGGCTCATGCGGGAATTGATATCGGAGATACCGCAATTGGCATGCATGTCAAGCATGTGCAGGTTCCGATTCGACCAGTTTTGCGTGAGATTGGCCATGCCCATGTAACCGCTCTAGCTAGTCGTCCAAAGCTAATCGGGGGTGCGCGTGCGCAGTATCCAGAAGATTCTATTAGAAAGACATGAGAATGAAAAAAAGAAAAGAACAGTTTCAAAAAAACCTAAAGTATTCTATTCGTAAATTGACTGTTGGAGTTGGTCCTGTAGCAATCGGGGCCTTTCTTGTTGGTGCCAGCTTGTTATTAACTGGTAAAGTCCAAGCAGATGAATTAGCTGAAGTGAATTCAGTCCATTACCGTTATCTGGCAGAGCAAGAATTAACCGAGTCTGAAAAAGCCTTGATTCATCATGAAGTTCCTACAGAATTTCATGATGAAGATATTATTTATGTCGTTTATCGCAAGAAGGCAACTAACAGTCAACAACTTCCCTATACAGGAAGTAAAGAATTTGCTTTAGCAGGTCTTGGTCTTGCAACAGCATCTTTAGCTGTTTTTTTGGTGTCTAAAAAACAGCGTCAGAAAGTTCTTGGAGTGCTTTTGATTGGTTCTCTTGGTGTCAGCAACTTCATTCCTTTTGCTACTTTTGCCTTTGAGAATAAAGAATTACTTGCTTACAATCAAACGATCTCGGCCTCCTCAAATGAAGAACTAACGAAAGGTGTGATCGATATTGGAGGATATGAGTATATTGGTTATTTTAAAGGAACTGACATAAAAGTAGCTAGTTTTTCTAAAAAAGGGAAATCTCTAGTCCAAGACAATTCCCCAGATTATACTGGGAAACTTGAAAGTAAAGGTACCCAAGAAGTAGGTAAAGAAGGCCAATCTCTAATTCAAGATAGTTTGCCAACGTATACTGGAAAACTTGAAAGCAAGGGTACTCAAGAAGTAGGTAAAGAAGGCGAATCCCTCGTTCAAGGCAATTCCCCAACGTATACTGGGAAACTTGAAAGTAAAGGTACCCAAGAAGAAGGCAAAGAGGGTCAATCGCTTGTCCAAGAAAGTTTGCCAGCGTATACTAAAAAGCTTGAAAGTAAAGGTAGCCAAGAACCCGGCAAGGAAGGCCAATCCCTAATTCAAGATAGTTTGCCAGCCTATACTGAAAAGCTTGAAAGCAAGGGCACTCAAGAAGTAGGTAAAGAAGGCGAATCCCTCGTTCAAGGCAATTCCCCAACGTATACTGGAAAACTTGAAAGCAAGGGTACTCAGGAGTCTGGTAAAGAAGGCGAGTCCCTTGTTCAAGATAGTTTGCCAGCCTACACTGAAAAGCTTGAAAGTAAGGGTACTCAGGAAACTGGTAAGGAAGGTGACTCCCTTGTTCAAGATAGTTTGCCAGCCTATACTGAAAAGCTTGAAAGTAAGGGGACTCAGGAATCTGGCAAAGAGGGTGAATCCTTAGTTCAAGATAGTTTGCCAGCGTATACTGAAAAGCTTGAAAGTAAAGGTAGCCAAGAACCCGGCAAGGAAGGCCAATCCCTAATTCAAGATAGTTTGCCAGCGTATACTGAAAAGCTTGAAAGCAAAGGTACACAAGAACCCGGCAAGGAAGGCGAGTCCCTTGTTCAAGAGCCTCATTCAGAATATACTGGAAAGATAGAAGCCAAAGGTACTCAGGAAGCTGGCAAAGAGGGTGAATCTCTAATTCAAGATAGTTTGCCAGCCTATACTGAGAAACTTGAGAGCAAAGGTACACAAGAACCCGGCAAGGAAGGCCAATCCCTAATTCAAGATAGTTTGCCAGCGTATACTGGAAAACTTGAAAGCAAAGGCACTCAGGAAACTGGTAAGGAAGGTCACTCCCTTGTTCAAGAGGACCTTCCAGAATATACAGTAACTGAAGGAATAATTACTAAAGACACAATCGCAGAGATTGACTACCAGACGGAAATCATTGATGATCCTACAAAATACACTGACGAAGAAACAGTGGTTCAAAACGGTGAAAAAGGGATCCAAGTTACCAAAACGACTTATAAAACTGTCGAAGGTGTTGAGACTGACCAAGTTTTAAATACAACAACCACTGTCATCAAAAAACCAGTCACTAAAAAAATAAGTCGTGGTACGAAACCAATAGAAGGAACTCTTGTAGAAGAAAGTCTTGAAAAAATTTCGTTTAAGGAGATAGTCGAAGAAGACACGCAACTGAAAAAGGGCGATAAAGTTACGGTCCAAGAAGGAAAAGACGGTCAGAAAAAGGTTATCAGAACCTACAAGACCATCAAAGGAATCAAGACGCAGGAAGCGCCTGAAATTCTTGAACAGGTCATCGAGTTAGCCCAAGACCGTATTGTTAAACTAGGTACCAAAAACTTCGAAAAGCCAGTGTTGACTTTTTCAAGGGTTGATATTCAGGATTTGAAACGCTCATCTCAGATTTACTATAATCTGAAAAATCCAAGTAAGGCAGCGATTAAATCGATCACTTTAACCCTGAAAAAAGGCGACGAAGTCGTCAAAACCATGACGGTTTCACCAAATAACTTGACTGCAACTCTAACAGATTTGCAATATTACAAGGATTATAAACTCGAAACAAAAATGGTTTATGATCGTGGCGAAGGAAACGAGGAAGAAATTCTCAAAGAAGAATCACTGAGAATTGATTTAAAAAAGGTCGAAGTTAAAAATATAAAAGAAATAAGCCTCATAAGTGTTGACGACAATGGCGTGGAAACGGATAGTAGCTTCTTAACCTCTGTTCCAAGTGATGTAAGACCTTACTATCTAAAAATTGCTACACGTGATAATAAGATGACGCGTCTTGCGATTGACAAAATTGAAGAAGTGACAGTTGATGGGAAAACACTTTATAAGGTCACTGCCAAAGCGCCTGACCTCGTTCAGCATACAGATGGTAACCAGCTCAGTGAGGAATACATCCATTACTTTGCCAAACAAAAAACTCATGAGGAGAATGTCTACTACGATTTCAATGAACTTGTAAAAGCAATGCAGACCAATCCATCTGGCGAATTTAAGATTGGTGCGGACTTGAATGCGGTTAATGTTCCTGCAGCTGGTAAATCATATGTAACGACGAAGTTCCGAGGCAAGCTATCAAGTGTAGACGGTCAACGATACACGATTCATAACTTGGAACGTCCACTATTAGGTGATACCGAAGGCGCCCACATCCATGACCTTAACCTTGGTAAGGTAAACATTCATATGCCATGGGCAAATAGAGTTGCTCCCTTGGCTGCTGTTGTAAAAAACACAACGATCAATAATGTGAAAGTAACGGGTACAGTTGTTGGAAATAATGACGTATCAGGTTTGATCAATAAAATTGATAATAACGGTAGATTAACAAATGTGGCATTCATTGGTAAGCTTCATGCTGGTGGGAATCAAGGCGCCTTTCTTGCTGGAATTGTTGGCGAAAACTGGAAAGGTTCTGTTGAGAAGGCCTATGTTGATGCACAAATAACGGGTAATAAAGCGAAAGTTGCTGGTATCGCCTATCGGTCACAAAATGGTGGGGACAACCATGCAGTTTATCGGGACGGAGCCATTAAAAAATCTGTAGCCAAAGGTACTATCGATGTGAGAGAACCGATTAGCGCGGGTGGTGTTGTAGGCAGTACAAATGTCTTGGGCTCCGTTGAAGACACTGTTTCAATGATGAAAGTTAAGAACGGTGAGATTTTCTATGGCTCATCTGATATTGATGATGATCCTTATTGGACAGGTGACCGTTTAAATCGAAACTTTGTTGTTACTGGTGTGAGTGAAGGAAAATCTTCATATAGATATTCTAAACAACAGCATCGTATTAAGCCTATTTCGCAAGAAGAAGCGGACAAGAAAATTGCTGCTCTGGGAATCACAGCGCATGAGTATGAAATCAATGAGCCTGTTGTAGATAAATTAAACCGTTTGACACACCGTGAAGACGAGTACAAGGCCATTCAAGACTACAGAGCTGACCGTGAACTTGCCTATCGCAATATTGAAAAATTACAACCATTCTATAATAAGGAGTGGATTGTCAATCAAGCTAATAAACTAGATGCTAGCTCAAACTTGGTGACCAAAGAAGTCCTTTCTGTTACTGGCTTGAAAAATGGGCAGTTTGTAACAGACTTGTCAGCTATTGATCAGATCATGATTCACTATGCTGATGGTACCAAAGAAGAATTGGCCGTCACTGCCAAAGCTGACTCTGATGTAAAACAAGTCAAAGAGTACGAAGTGACCAACCAGAATATCGTTTATACGCCAAATATGCTAGTGAAAGATCGTTCTGGTTTGATTGCAAAGGCAAAAGAAACATTAACCAGTGTAGAATTGATTTCTCCTGAAGTGCGCGCTCTTATGGACAAGCGGAACAAACCGCAAGAAAACACGGATGAACGAAAAAATGGTTACATTCGCGATTTATTCTTAGAAGAAAGTTTTGATAAAGTAAAACAAAATCTTGGAAACTTGGTGAAACAAATTGTTGAAAATGAAGATCATCAACTAAATGATGATGAAGCAGCTCAACGTGCTTTCATTAAGAAAGTTGAAGACAATAAGGCCAACATTATGATGGGGCTTGCTTATTTGAACCAATACTATGGCATTAAATATGATGGATTGTCGATCAAAGATATTATGATGTTTAAACCAGATTTTTATGGTAAGAACGTGAATGTCTTAGATCGCTTGATCACTATCGGCTCAAAAGAGAACAATCTTAAGGGCGACCAATCCCAAGATGCGTATAGTCGAGTGATTGCAGGTGCTACAGGTAAAGGAAGCCTTCATGAGTTTCTAACATATAACATGAAATTGTTTACAAATGAAACCGATATGAATGTTTGGTTTAAAAAGGCAATTGAAAAGAATGTTTATGTGGTAGAACAGCCATCATTGAACCCCGATTTTGCTCATAAGAAGTATCGTCTGTATGAAGGGATTAATAATGGCGTGCATGGTCGGATGATTTTGCCACTATTAAACTTGAAGAACTCGCATCTCTTCATGATTTCGACCTATAATACCATTTCTTTTAGTGCTTTTGAAAAATATGGTAAAAATACTGAGGAGGCTCGTGAAGCCTTCAAGAGTGAAATCAATAAGAGAGCAAAAGAGCAGGTGAACTACTTAGACTTTTGGTCAAAATTAGCTGCTGATAATGTACGTAATAAGCTCCTCAAGAGTGAAAATAGTGTTCCAACACCTGTTTGGGACAATCATGATGCGCCGGGTATCGGTTGGGCAAACCGATATGGTCACAAGGATGGGAAACCAGATTATGCTCCGATTCGAGAGTTCTTTGGACGGATCCATAAATATCATGGCTATCAGTATGGATATGGTGCTTACGCCTATATCTTTGCCGCTCCAAATCAGCAAGATGCTGTCTACTTTGTTATGACAGAGTTGATAAGTGATTTTGGTACATCGGCTTTTACGCATGAAACGACTCACGTGAATGATCGTATGGCTTACTATGGTGGTTGGTATCATCGTGAAGGGACGGACTTAGAGTCCTTTGCGCAAGGTATGCTCCAGTCACCATCGTTGATAAATCCAAATGGTGAATACGGCGCCTTAGGTTTGAACATGGCTTATGAACGTCAGAATGATGGCAATCAAATCTACAATTATGATCCAAATAAGTTAAAGAACCGTGAAGAAATTGATCACTATATGAAGAACTATAACGAGGCTCTGATGATGCTGGACCATCTAGAAGCAGATGCAGTTATTGGAAAACACTTGGACGACAACAGCAAGTGGTTCAAGAAGATGGACCGAGAATGGCGTACGAACGCTGAGCGAAACAATCTAAAAGGCGAGCCACATCAATGGGATAAATTACGTGATTTAACGGATAATGAGAAGAAATTGACGATTACGAACATCGATCAATTGGTTGATCATAACTTCGTTACAAAACATGGTATGCCAGGGAATGGACGTTATCGTTCGGAAGGTTTTGACAGTGCTTACCAAACCGTAAATATGATGTCGGGTATCTTTGGTGGAAACACCAGCAAGAGTACAGTTGGTTCGATTTCATTCAAACATAATGCTTTCCGTATGTGGGGATACTATGGTTATCTTAACGGATTTATTGGTTACGCTTCAAACAAATATAAGGCGGAAGCCAACAAGGAAAACAAAGGGTTGTTGGGTGATGACTTCATTATCAAGAAAGTCTCTAATGGTCAATTTGATACTCTTGAAGCATGGAAGAAACATTGGTATAAAGAAGTCTATGACAAAGCTCAAAACGGCTTCACTACAATCGAAATCAATGGCAGATCTATCTCTACTTATGCTGAGTTGAAGTCCTTATTTGATGAAGCTGTTCAAAAAGACCTAGATAGCATGGAAAATCCAAATATAAAGAATCATTATAAAAATACTGAAGACCTTAAATGGAAGGTTTACAAACAGCTCCTTCAAAAATCAGATGGATTCTCTGGAAATTTATTTGCCAAAGCATCGTTATAAAGTCGAAATGACTAAAAAGGTGGATCAGCTTAAGCTGCATCTGCCTTTTTGTGCTATACTTAAGATATGCATAGAAAAACAGTGATTGATTTTAGAGCTTTGGGCGAGAGATACACCTTTACCCAGCCTATCAAAGAGTTAAAAACGAGAGATTTATCAGAAGTGGCAGACTTGCTGGCACAGGTGGAGAGCTACCAAGAACAGGGATATTATGTGGTGGGCTATGTCAGCTATGAGGCTGCACCTGCTTTTGAGGAGAAATTAGCAGTTCACAAGGTTTCTTTACTGGCAGAGTATCTGCTATATTTTACAGTTCATGATAGGGTAGAAACATCGCCTATTCCTCTGACTTATGAGGAAGTAGACCTGCCTTCAAAGTGGCAGGAAGTAACGTCTGCAGCAGACTATGAAAAGGCTATTGCCCAGATTCACCATCATTTGCGTCAGGGGGATACCTATCAGGTCAACTACACTGTCCAACTCAAGCAAAACCTAAGTGCCAATTCTTTTGCCATCTACAATCGCATGGTGGTAGAACAGGAGGCGGGCTACAATGCCTATGTTGAGCATGACGACATGGCAGTGATTTCCATGAGCCCAGAGCTCTTTTTTGAGCAAAATGACCGAGAATTAACGACTCGTCCAATGAAGGGAACAACCCAGCGGGGAGTGACTGACAAAGAAGATCTAGAGCAGGCCAGTTGGCTAGAACAGGATCCTAAAAATCGCTCTGAAAATATGATGATTGTGGATCTTTTACGCAATGATATGAACCGTATTTCTGAGGTGGGAAGTGAGTATGTGGAGCGTCTCTGTCAAGTGGAGCAATATTCAACCGTTTGGCAAATGACCTCGACCATCAAGAGTCAGTTGCGACCAGATGTGGACCTAGTTACCATTTTTCGCTCACTCTTTCCTTGTGGCTCCATAACAGGAGCTCCCAAAATTGCGACCATGGAAATCATCAAGGACTTAGAGCCTCAACCAAGAGGAGTTTACTGCGGAACGATTGGTCTCTTGCTTCCAAATGGACGACGGATTTTTAATGTCGCCATTCGGACTATCCAACTGCATCAAGGGAAAGCCATCTATGGAGTGGGTGGCGGCATTACTTGGGATAGCACCTGGGAATCTGAATACCGTGAGGTTCATCAAAAGGCGGCAGTTCTTTATCGTAAACAAGCTCGTTTCCAACTGATTACAACTGGGAAAATCAGCCAGAAGAGCTTGCTGTTTGAAGAGCAACATTTGGAAAGACTGACAAAGGCGAGTCGATATTTTGCCTATCCTTTTGATCCAGAAAACCTGAGACAAAAGATAGAGAAAGAGTGTAAAGTTTGTGATGTTAATCAAGACTATCGTTTACGAATTAGTCTCAGCAAGTCTGGAGAGATGGAACTCAGTCGCCAAATCTTAACACCCCTCAGTCCAAGTTTCTGCAAAGCCAAACTCTGTTTACAGGAAGCGGATTTACATCAAGCATTTACCTACTTTAAAACAACTCACAGACCACACTTAAGTCTAGGGAAACAGGAAATCATTTACCATAATGTAGCAGGAGAATTGCTTGAAACCTCTATTGGAAATCTGGTTCTGAAAATCGCTGGGAAGTTCTACACACCGCCTATCAATCTTGCCATCTTGCCAGGAATCTATCGTCAGCATTTGCTAGAAACAGGACAGGTAGAGGAAAAAGTCTTGACTTTGGCAGACTTGAACCAAGCGGAAACTATCTATGGCTGTAATGCAGTCAGAGGTTTGTATGAGTTGAAAGTGATATAACTATGGATTTTTCAATTAAGTTTTAGATTTATTTCTGAATATTTAATATTTGATTTGAAAGCAAAATAAAGTATATGGTATACTATAGCTATAAATCATTAAAATAATGGAGATTTTTATGAAAAAATCAAAAAAAATTTTAGTAACCAGCTTAGCAACTGCAACACTGGGACTTATTTCATTTGCAGATACAACTGAAGCCTTTCCTTTTTCGGCTCAGCATGTTTCTGCTCAAGAAAAGGATGTATCTAAAAACGGTAAAATTGTAAAAGAGAATACAACTTCGGCGCCAAATCAAGCTGAGAAACCGAAAACACCAGCGCAAAAGCCTGCTGAGAAATCGAAAACACCAGCGCAAAAGCCTGCTGAGAAATCGAAAACACCAGCTCAAAATCCTGCTGAGAAATCGAAAACACCAGCGCAAAAGCCTGCTGAGAAATCGAAAACACCAGCGCAAAATCCTGCTGAGAAACCGAAAACACCAGCACCAAAACCTGCTGATAAACCAAAAACACCAGCACCAAAACCCGCGCCGAAGCCGGCACCAAAACCCGCACCGAAGCCGGCACCAAAACCCGCGTCGAAGCCAGCACCAAAACCCGCGCCGAAGCCGGCACCAAAACCCGCGTCGAAGCCAGCACCAAAACCCGCGCCGAAGCCGGCACCAAAACCCGCGTCGAAGCCAGCACCAAAACCCGCGCCGAAGCCGGCACCAAAACCCGCGTCGAAGCCAGCACCAAAACCCGCGCCGAAGCCGGCACCAAAACCCGCGTCGAAGCCAGCACCAAAACCCGCGTCGAAGCCAGCGCCGAAGCCGGCACCAAAACCTACGCCGAAGCCAGCACCAAAACTCGCGCCGAAGCCGGCACCAAAACCCGCGCCGAAGCCGGCACCAAAACCCGCGCCGAAGCCAGCACCAAAACCTGCGCCGAAGCCGGCACCAAAACCTACACCGAAACCCGCGCCGAAGCCGGCACCGAAACCCGCACCGAAGCCAGCACCAAAACCCGCGCCGAAGCCAGCACCAAAACCCGCGCCGAAGCCGGCACTAAAACCCGCGCCGAAGCCGGCACCAAAACCTGCGCCGAAGCCGGCACCAAAACCTGCGCCGAAGCCGGCACCAAAACCTGCGCCGAAGCCAGCACCAAAACCTACGCCGAAGCCAGCACCGAAACCCGCTCCAAAGCCAGCACCGAAACCCGCTCCAAAGCCAGCACCAAAACCCGCGCCGAAGCCGGCACCAAAACCGGCTGAAAAAGCTAAAGAAACAACTCCTAAACAGGATAAATCACAATCTAAAGTTCAGTCTGGCTGGGTAGGAAATTACTACCTCAAATCAGATGGAAAGAGAGCTAAAAATGAATGGGTAGATGGTGGTCGTTATTATGTTGATTCTGATGGAAAAAAGGTTAAAAGTGACTGGATTTATGATAAAAACCATGGTTCATATTATTATCTAACAGCAGAAGGAAGCTCTGCTCGCAATAAATGGGTAGGAAATTATTACCTCAAATCAGATGGAAAGATGGCCAAGAATGAATGGGTAGATGGTGGCCGTTATTATGTTGAATCAGATGGTAAAATGGCTAGGGATAAATGGGTAGATGGTGGCCGTCACTATGTAGACTACGATGGTGTGCGGCAACCAAAACTAGATGGGAAGCAGTACAATGCTGCTTTAAATAAAGCGAAAAGCTATAATTCGGTTTTACATAAGTCAAAAAAAGCTCTCTATGACTCATTAACGTGGTATGGTTTTTCAAGTTCAGCAGCGCAGTATGCCATCGATCACTTGAATGCAGATTACAAAGCAAATGCCTTAATTACAGCAAGAGAATACCGAAAGAATAACCATTTATCAAAGACAGAGATTTATGAGTGGCTAACTTCTTCTTATGTTGGAAAATTTACAAAAGAAGAAGCAAACTATGCAATTCAAAAACTTAATCTACCATCAGAAGGCAGCCAAGCTCGCAATAAATGGGTAGGAAATTATTATTTCAAATCAGATGGAAAGATGGCCAAGAATGAATGGGTAGATGGTGGCCGTTACTATGTTGATTCTGAAGGCAAAATGGTAAGGGGCAAATGGGTAGATGGTGGCCGTTATTATGTTGAATCAGATGGTAAAATGGCTAGGGATAAATGGGTAGATGGTGGCCGTCACTATGTAGACTACGATGGTGTGCGGCAACCAAAACTAGATGGGAAGCAGTACAATGCTGCTTTAAATAAAGCGAAAAGCTATAATTCGGTTTTACATAAGTCAAAAAAAGCTCTCTATGACTCATTAACGTGGAATGGTTTTTCAAGTTCAGCAGCGCAGTATGCCATCGATCACTTGAATGCAGATTACAAAGCAAATGCCTTAATTACAGCAAGAGAATACCGAAAGAATAACCATTTATCAAAGACAGAGATTTATGAGTGGCTAACTTCTTCTTATGTTGGAAAATTTACAAAAGAAGAAGCAAACTATGCAATTCAACATTTAGGTGACTAATTTTTACAAATAGTGAAGCAAATGAGATGTTTTAATTTTGGCTTGTAGCCTGCAAACCTTTGCACAAAAGAGACGATTTTGTTATACTATATCTGTAAGCATTTTCAATTAAAAAGGAGAAGACGATGAGTCAAAAGATTATTGGGATTGACCTTGGTGGAACATCTATCAAGTTTGCAATTTTAACTCAAGAGGGAGAAATCCAAGAAAAATGGTCTATCAAGACTAATATTTTGGATGAAGGAAGCCATATCGTAGATGATATGATTGAGTCTATTCAACATCGTTTGGACTTGCTTGGATTGTCAGCCACAGACTTCCGAGGGATTGGGATGGGATCACCTGGTGTGGTTGACCGTGAAAAAGGAACTGTTATCGGTGCCTACAACCTCAACTGGAAAACCCTTCAACCGATTAAAGAAAAGATTGAAAGAGCCTTGGGTATTCCATTCTTCATTGATAATGATGCCAACGTAGCTGCTCTTGGTGAGCGCTGGATGGGTGCTGGTGACAACCAACCGGACGTTGTCTTTATGACACTTGGTACCGGTGTTGGTGGTGGTATCGTCGCTGAAGGAAAACTGCTCCACGGTGTTGCTGGTGCGGCAGGAGAGCTTGGTCACATCACTGTTGACTTTGACCAACCAATCGCATGTACCTGTGGTAAGAAGGGTTGTCTTGAGACAGTTGCTTCTGCAACAGGGATTGTCAACTTGACTCGTCGATATGCAGATGAATACGAAGGCGATGCAGCCTTGAAACGCTTGATTGATGACGGCGAAGAAGTAACTGCCAAAACTGTCTTTGACCTTGCAAAAGAAGGGGACGACCTTGCCTTGATCGTTTACCGTAACTTCTCACGTTACTTGGGAATCGCTTGTGCTAATATCGGCTCAGTCCTCAACCCATCAACTATCGTTATCGGTGGTGGAGTTTCAGCTGCAGGAGAATTCCTTCTCCAAGGTGTTCAAAAAGTCTATGATGAAAATACCTTCCCTCAAGTACGCACATCTACAAAATTGGCTCTTGCAACTCTAGGAAATGATGCTGGAGTTATCGGGGCAGCATCACTTGTATTGCAATAAAATAAAATGATTATAGAGCTTGGTGTTTATCAAGCTCTTTTTTAAAAATCGAATAAAACGAAATAGGTTTAAATTTTGGGAAGGAGCCGCTAGATGAATACATCAAAACAACCCATGCTTGAACTAGCATTGTCTATTGCTACGGAAGCTCATAGAGGACAATTTGATAAGGCAGGAGTAGATTATGTAGAACATCCAATTTATGTAGCAAGCAAAGTTGATACTGAAGAAGAAAAAGCAGTTGCTTTACTACTTGATGTCATTGAGGACAGTCCTTTTACGGCTGAAGAACTGTTACTAGCTGGTTTACTAGAAACAGTAGTTACTGCCGTTCAGATTTTGTCAAAGAAAAAGAGACAAGACTATCAAACCTATCTGAAAACAGTGAAATCTAATTCCCTAGCACGCGTTGTCAAATTAGCAGATTTGAAGCATAATTCGGATTTATCGAGACTGAGTTCTGTCACTGACAAGGATTTGGAACGATTAGAAAAATATAAAAAGGCCATCGATTATCTGAGTATATAGAAAAGATTTTTTATGCTATACTAGTTAAGACTATAAATGAGGTGAGAGTAAATGACAAAAGCAGATACGATTTTTAAAGAGAATATTGAACGAATCCTCAAAGACGGCGTCTTTTCTGAACAAGCACGTCCCAAGTACAAGGATGGGACTGTTGCCAACTCCAAGTACGTAACGGGTGTCTTTGCAGAGTATGACTTGGCCAAGGGAGAATTTCCTATCACAACCCTACGTCCCATTGCAATCAAATCTGCCATCAAGGAAGTACTCTGGATTTACCAGGATCAGTCTAATAGCCTAGAAGTGCTGAATAATAAGTACAATGTTCACTACTGGAATGACTGGGAAGTGGGAGCTACGGGAACCATCGGTGAGCGCTATGGGGCGGTCGTTAAGAAGCACGACATCATCAATAAGATTCTTAAGCAGTTGGAAGCCAATCCTTGGAATCGTCGCAATATCATCTCTCTATGGGATTATCAGGCTTTTGAGGAGACGGACGGCCTCCTTCCATGCGCCTTTCAGACCATGTTTGATGTTCGTCGTGTTGATGGGGAGATCTATCTGGATGCGACCTTGACCCAGCGTTCTAATGATATGCTGGTGGCTCACCACATTAACGCCATGCAGTACGTAGCCTTGCAGATGATGATTGCCAAGCATTTCGGCTGGAAGGTTGGGAAGTTTTTCTATTTTATCAACAACCTTCATATCTATGATAATCAATTTGAACAAGCAGAGGAATTGCTCCGTCGTGAGCCGTCAAACTGCCAACCACGTTTGGTTTTAAATGTTACTGATGGGACCAATTTCTTTGATATCAAAGCGGAGGACTTTGAGTTGGTTGACTATGATCCAGTCAAGCCACAGCTGAAGTTTGATTTGGCTATTTAAGAAATAAAAAAGAAGTTGAGATTTCTCAACTTCTTTTTTATTAATGTGATACGCGACGGCGAGCTGCTTTTTTGCGGTTTTCTTCGATGAAAGCTGCTTTTTGCTCTTCTGGCTCAATCACTTTCTTTTTAATTGCATATACTGCACCTGCAACGGCAGCGACAGTTCCTGCGACACCTGTTACAAGACCTTTAGCGAATCCTTTAGCCATGAGTCTTCCTCCTTTATCTTCCCGATCAGCCAGGCTCCTCAAGAGGTAGCATTTTTCTGACTGAACTTTTTGTGATATAATAATAGTAACGAAAAAATGGGAATTTTTCAAGGAAAAGAGATGAAAACGAAAATAATTGTGATTGTTGGACCGACTGCTGTTGGGAAGACAGCTCTTGCTATCGAAGTGGCTAAGCACTTTGATGGAGAGGTGGTCAGTGGTGACAGTCAGCAAGTATACAGAGGGTTGGATATTGGGACAGCCAAGGCTAGCCCAGAGGAGCAAGCAGCTGTTCCTCATCATTTGATTGATGTCAGAGAGGTGACCGAGTCTTACTCGGCTTTTGATTTTGTTTCAGAAGCTAAGAAGGCTATTGAGGATATTCAAAGTCGTGGCAAGCTTGCTATTATCGCTGGAGGTACAGGGCTTTATATCCAGAGCTTGCTTGAAGGCTACCACCTAGGTGGGGAGACACCTCATGAGGAGATTTTAGCCTATCGGGCTAGTTTGGAGCCTTATTCAGATGAGGAATTAGCCCATCTTGTGAAGCAAGCAGGTCTTGAAATTCCCCAGTTTAACCGTCGTCGTGCTATGCGTGCCTTGGAGATTGCCCATTTTGGTCAGGATTTGGAGAATCAGGAAAGTCCTTATGAACCACTGATTATCTGCTTGAATGATGAACGCAGCCAGCTTTATGAACGTATCAATCGTCGAGTAGATCTGATGTTTGAGGCTGGGCTTTTGGATGAGGTCAAGTGGTTGTTTGAGCATTATCCAGATGTACAGGCTGCTAAAGGCATTGGCTACAAGGAACTCTTTCCTTATTTCCGTGGGGAGCAGACCTTGGAGGCAGCCAGCGAGAGTCTCAAACAGGCAACTCGTCGCTTTGCCAAGCGTCAGTTGACCTGGTTCCGTAATCGCATGCAAGTCACCTTTTATCAGATAGGAGAGCCTGACGTGCAGGATCGCATTTTAAGCCAGATAGAGGAGTTTTTAGATGATTGAAACGGAGAAAAAAGAGGAACGGGTCCTACTCATTGGTGTAGAACTGCAGGGAATGGACAATTTTGACCTCTCCATGGAAGAATTGGCCAGTCTGTCTAAGACAGCTGGGGCAGTCGTTGTCAATAGCTACAGACAAAAACGTGAAAAGTATGACTCCAAGACCTTCGTCGGTTCTGGTAAGTTGGAAGAAATTGCGCTCATGGTGGATGCAGAAGAAATTACTACTGTCATTGTCAACAACCGTCTGACACCACGGCAAAATGTCAATCTAGAGGAAGTTCTGGG
Organism: bacterium; assembly: GCA_905221265.1. Taxonomy (GTDB): domain Bacteria; phylum Bacillota; class Bacilli; order Lactobacillales; family Streptococcaceae; genus Streptococcus. The sequence goes on from CAJNCQ010000008.1 coordinate 60,506, forward strand.
AGTTAAGGTTATTGACCGTATGCAGTTGATTCTGGATATCTTTGCCATGCGGGCTCGAAGCCATGAAGGGAAGCTCCAAGTTCATCTTGCTCAGCTCAAGTATCTCTTGCCTCGCTTGGTTGGTCAGGGAATTATGCTCAGCCGTCAGGCAGGGGGAATTGGTTCCCGTGGTCCAGGTGAGAGTCAGTTGGAACTGAACCGACGTAGTGTTCGCAATCAAATCACAGATATCGAGCGTCAGCTCAAGGTGGTTGAGAAAAATCGGGCGACAGTCAGAGAAAAACGTCTGGAGTCAAGTACCTTTAAGATTGGTTTGATTGGTTACACTAATGCTGGGAAATCAACCATCATGAACACCTTGACCAGTAAGACCCAGTATGAAGCAGACGAGCTGTTTGCGACTCTGGATGCGACGACAAAGAGTATCCATTTGGGAGGTAATCTTCAGGTTACCTTGACTGATACTGTTGGCTTTATCCAAGATTTGCCGACTGAATTGGTTTCCAGTTTCAAGTCGACTTTGGAAGAAAGCAAGCATGTAGACCTCTTGGTTCATGTCATCGATGCCAGCAATCCTTACCATGAGGAACATGAAAAAACGGTCCTATCCATCATGAAAGACTTGGATATGGAAGATATTCCTCGCCTGACTCTTTATAATAAAGCAGATTTGGTGGAGGATTTCACGCCTACTCAAACGCCTTATGCCCTCATTTCTGCCAAGTCTGAGGATAGTCGTGAGAATTTGCAGGCTTTGTTTTTAGAGAAAATCAAGGAGATTTTTGAAGCATTTACTTTGCGCGTGCCTTTTTCAAAATCCTACAAGATTCATGATTTGGAAAGTGTGGCGATTCTTGAAGATCGTGACTATCAAGATGACGGTGAAGTGATTACAGGATTTATTTCCGAGAAAAATAAATGGAGGTTAGAGGAATTTTATGACTGATATTAAAACTTTGGCTCTAAAGTATGGAGGTTATACAAGTCTGGATAAGGTCTATCTGGATCAGCTTCTAGCTGGCAAAACAGAGCAAGAGCAGTTGGCTCTCATCACACCTCCTCCGAGTGTAGTCAATGCCTACTTTGCAGAACTTTATCAGAAAAAGAGCCCTCAGGCTGCGACGGATTATTTTGCAGAACTTAGTCAGGAACTGAACCTCTACAATGCTGAGCCAAGTTTCACCTTTGAAAATAAGCCCTTTATTCGTCTGAACCTATCTGGCAAATCCTTTGGCTTTTGCTATGAGAGGGAGGGACTTTGTCGCATTTTCTCAGAAGCTGAGGAAGCAATCACAGATAACTTGCTTTTTGAGATTGCGCAAATTTTCCCCCATCAACTCGTCTTTGAAGAGTCTGGAAAGATTTACATGAAAGCTGTCGGAGATGAGGAAGTTGTTAGTGTCAAAAATCTCACAGCCTTGACAGATTTGGAAAGTTTGGCTGATGGTCGCAAACGTCTCAAAGGCTACAGTCAAGAGGATTTACTGCAAGAAGCTGTTGCTTTCTCTGGCAGTCGCTATTTCCGATCGGAAAATCGCACAGCTATGTTATATATTGATTAATTAGAAAGTATCGAATGGATATTCAATTTTTAGGAACGGGGGCTGGTCAGCCCTCTAAAGCCCGCAACGTTTCAAGTCTCGCTCTGAAACTCTTGGATGAGATTAACGAAGTTTGGCTCTTTGACTGTGGAGAAGGAACGCAAAATCGCATTCTGGAAACCACGATTCGACCACGTAAGGTCAGCAAAATCTTTATCACTCACCTGCATGGAGATCATATCTTTGGCTTGCCAGGATTCCTTTCTAGCCGTGCCTTTCAGGCCAATGAAGAGCAGACAGATTTGGACATCTACGGACCTCAAGGGATCAAGTCCTTTGTCTTAACCAGTCTACGTGTGTCGGGTTCTCGTCTGCCTTACCGCATTCATTTTCATGAGTTTGACCAAGATTCTCTAGGGAAAATCCTTGAGACCGATAAATTCACGGTGTATGCAGAGGAGCTGGACCACACTATTTTCTGTGTTGGCTATCGTGTCATGCAAAAGGACCTAGAAGGTACCTTGGATGCTGAAAAACTCAAAGCTGCAGGTGTGCCATTTGGACCTCTCTTTGGAAAAATCAAAAATGGTCAGGATGTTGTTCTGGATGATGGAACTGAAATCAAGGCAACAGACTATATCTCAGCACCGAGACCTGGCAAGGTAGTTACTATTCTTGGCGACACCCGAAAAACCAATGCCAGTGTGCGTCTAGCTGTCAATGCTGATATCCTAGTCCATGAGTCCACTTATGGAAAGGGCGATGAGAAAATTGCCCGTAACCATGGTCACTCAACCAATATGCAGGCAGCGCAAGTAGCTGCAGAAGCAGGAGCCAAACGCCTTTTGCTCAATCATATCAGCGCCCGCTTCCTCTCAAAAGATATCAGCCAGCTCAAGAAAGATGCGGCTACTGTTTTTGAAAATGTCCATGTGGTCAAAGACTTGGAAGAAGTGGAAATTTAGAAGATTGAGAAAGGATAAGTATGCGTACTATTCTGATTACCGGAGCAAGCGGTGGCTTAGCCCAAGAAATGGTCAAACTCTTGCCAAATGACCAACTCATCTTACTAGGTAGAAACAAGGAAAAACTGTCGGAGCTATATGGAAATCATCCCCATGTAGAATTGATTGAAATCGATATTACTGATGACTCAGCCCTAGAAACTCTGGTAGCTGACCTCTATCTCCGCTATGACAAGATCGATGTCTTGGTCAACAACGCGGGCTATGGGATTTTTGAAGATTTTGACCAGATTTCTGACAAAGACATTCACCAGATGTTCGAGGTCAATACCTTTGCCCTGATGAATCTATCTCGTCGTCTTGGAGCCCGTATGAAGGAGAGGGGAAAAGGCCATATCATCAATATCGTTAGCATGGCAGGTTTGATAGCGACTAGTAAGTCCAGTCTCTACTCGGCAACCAAGTATGCGGCTATTGGATTTTCAAACGCTCTGCGCCTCGAACTCATGCCCTATGGTGTTTATGTGACGACAGTCAATCCAGGACCGATTCGTACTGCCTTTTTTGACCAGGCCGACCCAGATGGCAGCTACCTCCAGTCTGTGGACCGTTTTCTCTTGGAACCAGATGCAGTCGCTAGAAAGATTGTCAAAACCATAGGAAAAAATAAACGAGAACTCAATCTTCCACTTTTGCTCAATTTAGCCCACAAATTTTATAGCCTCTTTCCTAAACTAGCTGATAAGTTGGCAGGGGGAATATTTAATTATAAGTAAAAGGAGTTCCTTACAAAAGGAACTTTTTTATAATATTTAACTGAGTGTCAAAAATTGTTTGTTTTTGTTCTAAATCTATATTCACATTTTTTAAATCTTCTACAAATTTTAGAAAAAACAATCAAAAGTATGATTTTTATGCTGCCAGTATTGAAGTTTCTTATATTATTTTATAAAATAGGGGTAAAAGGCTATGGAAAAGTAATACGCTTACAATGAAATGGAAGCGGTTACTAAAGGAGGATTTTATGGAAAAAGGCCATTGGAATCGTAAAAGAGTCTACAGCATTCGTAAGTTTGCCGTAGGAGCTTGCTCTGTCATGATTGGAACCTGTGCGGTTCTATTTGGAGGAAGTGTCATTGGAGAATCACCAGTTTTCGCGGATGAAACTCCAATTACTCACACCGTGGAGCAAGCAAAAGAGGAAAGTCCGGCAGTGGAGGTAAAAGAAGATCAAGCTGTAGCAGAGCACAAGGATACTGCAAGTGTCGACCAAAGTCAAGCTGCTCCAATTGAAGCAAGCAAACCAGAGGTGAAAGAAGAGGAACCTGTAGCTCCAAAAGAGGAGAAAGCATCTCTAAAACCTGAAGAAACTGCTCCAAAGGTAGAATCTCAAGCTTCAAGTCAAGAAAAGCCTGTCAAGGAAGAGTTGAAAGCTACGACAAATGAAGAAGTGAATCAAATGATTGAAGATAGAAAAGTGAATTTTAATCAAAATTGGCACTTTAAGCTCAACGCAAACCCCAAAGAAGCTGTGAAACCAGATGCAGATGTGTCAACATGGCAAAAATTGGATTTACCACATGACTGGAGTATCTTTAACGATTTTGACCATCAATCACCTGCCCAAAACGAAGGTGGACAGCTCAATGGTGGTGAAGCTTGGTATCGTAAGACCTTCAAACTTGATGAAAAAGATCTCAAGAAAAATGTTCGTGTGACCTTTGATGGTGTCTACATGGACTCTCAAGTCTATGTCAATGGCCAGTTAGTGGGACATTATCCAAATGGTTATAACCAGTTCTCATACGATATCACCAAATACCTTCACAAAGATGGTCGTGAGAATGTGATTGCTGTCCATGCGGTTAACAAACAACCAAGTAGCCGTTGGTACTCAGGTAGTGGTATCTACCGTGATGTGACCTTACAAGTGACAGATAAGGTTCATGTTGAGAAAAATGGAACAACCATCTTAACTCCAAAACTTGAAGAACAGCAACACGGCAAGGTTGAAACTCATGTGGCTAGCAAAATCGTCAATACAGATGATAAAGACCATGAATTGGTGGCAGAGTATCAAATCGTTGAACGTGGTGGTCAGGCTGTGACAGGTTTGGTTCGTACAGCGAGCCGTACCTTGAAAGCACATGAGTCAACAAGTCTTGATGCGATTTTAGAAGTTGAACAACCAAAACTCTGGACAGTTTTGAATGACAAACCTTCCTTGTACGAATTGATTACGCGTGTTTACCGTGACGGTCAATTAGTCGATGCTAAGAAAGATTTGTTTGGATACCGTTACTATCACTGGACTCCAAATGAAGGTTTCTCTTTGAATGGTGAACGCATTAAATTCCATGGTGTTTCCTTGCACCATGACCACGGAGCACTTGGAGCAGAAGAAAACTATAAGGCAGAATATCGCCGTCTCAAACAAATGAAGGAGATGGGTGTTAACGCTATCCGTACAACCCACAACCCTGCTAGTGAGCAAACCTTGCAAATCGCAGCAGAACTTGGTTTGCTAGTTCAGGAAGAAGCCTTTGATACGTGGTATAATGGCAAGAAACCTTATGACTACGGACGTTTCTTTGAAAAAGATGCCACTCACCCAGAAGCTAGAAAAGGTGAAAAATGGTCTGACTATGATCTTCGTACCATGGTCGAAAGAGACAAAAATAACCCAGCTGTCTTCATGTGGTCTATCGGAAATGAAATCGGTGAAGCCAACGGTGATGCACACTCACTTGCAACGGTTAAACGCTTAGTAAAAGTGATTAAAGATGTTGATAAGACTCGTTATGTTACCATGGGAGCAGATAAGTTCCGCTTTGGAGATGGTAGTGGTGGTCATGAGAAGATTGCCGAAGAACTTGATGCAGTTGGTTTCAACTACTCAGAAGACAACTACAAGAAACTTCGTGCGAAACATCCAAACTGGTTGATTTACGGTTCAGAAACATCTTCAGCAACCCGTACACGCGGCAGCTATTATCGTCCTGAACATGAATTGAAACATAGCAACGGACCAGAACGTCATTACGAACAGTCTGACTATGGTAATGACCGAGTTGGTTGGGGTAAAACGGCAACAGATTCATGGACGTTTGACCGTGACAATGCTGGCTATGCTGGACAGTTTATCTGGACAGGTACGGACTATATCGGTGAGCCTACGCCATGGCACAACCAAAACCAAACTCCCGTTAAGAGCTCTTACTTTGGTATCGTAGATACAGCCGGTATTCCAAAACATGACTTCTACCTCTACCAAAGCCAATGGGTTTCTGCCAAGAAGAAACCAATGGTTCACCTCCTTCCTCACTGGAACTGGGAGAATAGAGACTTGGCCTCTAAAGTAGAAGATGCACAAGGAAAGATTCCAGTTCGCGCTTACTCTAATGCTGCAAGTGTTGAATTGTTCTTGAACGGTCAATCTCTCGGAGTTAAGACCTTCAACAAGAAACAAACCAGTGATGGTCGTACCTACCAAGAAGGTGCGAATGCTAAGGAACTCTATCTTGAGTGGAAGGTTGCTTACCAACCAGGTACTTTGGAAGCTGTAGCTCGCGATGAAGCCGGAAAAGAAATTGCACGTGATAAGATTACCACTGCAGGTCAACCAGCAGGTGTTCGACTCATCAAAGAAGAACACGCAATCGCAGCAGATGGAAAAGACTTGACATACATCTACTACGAAATCGTTGACAGTCAAGGGAATGTAGTACCAACTGCCAATAATCTGGTTCGTTTCCAATTGCATGGACAAGGTCAACTTGTCGGTGTCGATAATGGGGAACAAGCCAGCCGTGAACGCTACAAGGCGCAACCAGATGGTTCTTGGATTCGTAGAGCCTTTAACGGTAAAGGGGTTGCCATTGTTAAATCAACTGAACAAGCAGGTAAATTCACACTAACAGCTCATTCAGATCTCTTGAAATCTGGTCAAGTAACTGTCTTTACTGGTAAGAAGGAAGGACAAGAAAAGACTGTTTTAGGTACAGAGGTACCAAAAGTACGTACTGTTATCGAGAAAGAACCGAAAATGCCGAAGACCGTCGCTTTTGTCTACAGTGATGGCAGTCGTGAAAAACGTCCAGTAACATGGTCTTCTGTTGATGTGAGCCAAGCTGGAGTTGTGACAGTTAAAGGCATGGCAGACGGACGTGAAGTAGAGGCTCGTGTTGAGGTTCTAGCAATTGCGAAAGAACTACCAACAGTTAAACGTGTTGCTCCAGGAACAGATTTGAATGCTGTTGATAAATACGTTTCTATCGCTGTAACAGATGGAAGCGTTCAAGAATACGAAGTGGATAAGTGGGAGATTGCGGAAGCAGATAAAGCTAAACTTTCAGTTGCTGGATCACGTATTCAAATGACTGGTCTACTAGGAGGCGAAACCGTACATGCTACTCTTGTAGTAGAAGAAGGCAATCCTGCAGCACCTGTAGTGCCAACTGTAGCTGTTGGTGGTGAAGCCGTTACAGGCTTTACTAGTCAACATCCAATGCAATACCGCACTCTTGCTTATGGTGCCCAATTGCCAGAAGTCACAGCAAGTGCTGAAAATGCTGATGTTACAGTCCTTCAAGCAAGTGCAGCAAACGGTATGCGTGCAAGCATCTATGTTCAACCAAAAGATGGTGGTCCTCTTCAAACTTATGCAATTCAATTCCTTGAAGAAGCACCAAAAATTGACCATTTGAGCCTACAAGTAGAGCAAGCTGACGGTCTTAAAGAAGACCAAACAGTGAAATTGTCTGTACTCGCTCACTATCAAGACGGAACACAAGCAGTTTTACCAGCTGATAAGGTGACCTTCTCTACAATTGGTGAAGGGGAAGTCGCGGTTCGTAAAGGAATGCTTGAGTTACATAAGCCAGGAACAGTCACTCTCAAAGCAGAATATGAGGGGGCTTCAGGTCAAATCAATCTCACGATTCAGGCCAACACTGAGAAGAAGGTTGCGCAATCTATCCGTCCTGTAAACGTAGTCACAGACTTGCATCAGGAACCAAGTCTTCCAGCAACAGTAACAGTTGAGTACGACAAAGGTTTCCCTAAAGCCCACAAAGTCACTTGGCAAGCCATTCCAAAAGAAAAACTTGACTACTATCAAACCTTTGAAGTTCTAGGTAAAGTTGAAGGTCTGGATCTTGAAGTGCGTGCTAAAGTATCTGTAGAAGGCATCGTTTCAGTTGAAGAAGTCAGTGTGACAACTCCAATTGCAGAAGCGCCGCAATTACCAGAAAGTGTTCGCACCTACGATTCAAATGGTCACGTTTCATCAGCTAAGGTTACATGGGATGCGATTCAATCAGAGCAATACGCCAAGGAAGGTGTCTTTACAGTTAGTGGTCGCCTAGAAGGTACGCAATTAACAACTAAACTTCATGTTCGCGTATCTGCTCAAACTGAGAAGGGAGCAAATATTTCTGACCAATGGACCGGTTCAGAATTGCCACTTGCCTTTGCTTCAGACTCAAATCCAACTGATCCTGTTTCAAACGTCAACGATAAATTGATTTCCTTTAATGACCGCCCAGCTAACCGTTGGACAAACTGGAACCGTACTAATCCAGAAGCTTCAGTTGGTGTCCTATTCGGAGATTCAGGTATTTTGAGCAAACGTTCAGTTGATAATCTAAGTGTCGGATTCCACGAAGACCACGGAGTTGGTGTACCGAAGTCTTATGTGATTGAATATTATGTCGGTAAGACCGTTCCAACAGCCCCTAAAAACCCTAGCTTTGTAGGTGAGGAAAACCATGCCTTTAACGATCCTGCAAACTGGAAAGAGGTAAGCAATCTCAAAGCGCCAGCTCAATTAAAAGCTGGAGAAATGAATCATTTCAGCTTTGATAAAGTTGAGACCTATGCGGTTCGCATTCGTATGGTTCGACTTGATAGCAAGAAAGGAACGTCTATCACAGAAGTACAAATTTTTGCGAAACAAGTTGCGGCAGCTAAACAAGGACAAACAAGAATCCAAGTTGACGGTAAAGACTTAGCAAACTTTAACCCTGATTTGACTGACTACTATCTTGAATCAGTAGATGGAAAAGTTCCTGCAGTAACAGCAAGTGTTAGCAATAATGGTCTCGCCACCGTCGTTCCAAGTGTTCGTGAAGGTGAGCCAGTTCGTGTTATCGCGAAGGCTGAAAATGGTGACATCCTAGGAGAATACCGTCTACACTTTACAAGCAATAAAGACTTGCTCTCTCGTAAACCAGTTGCTGCGGTCAAACAAGCTCGCTTGCTACAAGTAGGGCAACCGCTTGAATTGCCAACTAAGGTTCCTGTTTACTTCACAGGTAAAGACGGTTACGAAACAAAAGACTTGGCAGTGGAATGGGAAGAAGTTCCAGCAGAAAATCTGACTAAAGCAGGTCAATTCACTGTTCGAGGTCGTGTCCTTGGTAGTGACCTCGTTGCGGAGTTTACTGTACGAGTGACGGACAAACTTGGTGAGGCTCTCTCAAACAACCCTAACTATGATGAAAACAGTAACCAAGCCTTTGCTTCAGCAACCAATGATATTGATCCAAGTTCACATGACCGTGTAGACTATATCAATGATGGAGACCACAATGAAAATCGTCGTTGGACAAACTGGTCTCCAACACCATCTTCTAATCCAGAAGTATCAGCAGGTGTAATCTTCCGTGAAAATGGCAAGATTGTTGAACGGACTGTTGCGCAAGCCAAACTTCACTTCTTTGCAGATAGTGGAACGGATGCGCCATCTAAACTCGTTTTGGAACGCTATATTGGCCCAGATTTTGAAGTTCCTACCTACTATTCTAACTACCAAGCCTACGATGCAGGCCATCCATTCAACAATCCAGATAACTGGGAAGCTGTTCCTTATCGTGCGGATAAAGACATTGAAGCTGGAGATGAAATTAACGTAACATTTAAAGCTGTCAAATCCAAAGCCATGAGATGGCGTATGGAGCGCAAGGCTGATAAGAGTGGTGTTGCGATGATTGAGATGACCTTCCTTGCGCCAAGCGAATTGCCTCAAGAAAGCACTGCATCGAAGATTCTTGTAGATGGAAAAGATCTTCCTGACTTCGCTGAAGATCGTCAAGACTATCAGATTACCTATAAAGGTCAACGTCCAAAAGTCTCAGTCGAAGAAAACAATCAAGTAGCTTCAACCGTTGTAGATAGCGGAGACGATAGTCTTCCAGTACTTGTTCGCCTTGTTTCAGAAAGTGGAAAACAAGTCAAGGAATACCGTATCCAACTAGTTAAGGAAAAACCAGTTTCTGAGAAAACAGCCCCTGCTATTCAAGAAGAGAATCCACGTCTTGAGGTTGTCGAAAAGGAACTTGCCTTCCAAACTGTTGAAAAAGAAGATCCAAGTCTATATGTAGGTGAAAGTCGTGTAGAACAAGAAGGACAAGTTGGTAAGGAACGCATTCTTACATCTGTTAGTCCAGACGGAACTCGTGAAGAGAAACTCCGTGAAGTGCTTCAGGCTCCTGTTAACCGGGTTCTTCTCGTTGGAACTAAACGTGGTACGGCTCAACCGCTTGATGGTGTCAAAGATTTGGTTCATGAAAAACCAGAACTTCTGGTTGAAGAAGAGGCAATTGATTTCAAAGTTCAAGAACGTAAGACTGACAAACTTTATGTTGGTGAAAGTCGTGTTCTTCAAGAAGGTCAAAAAGGTGTTCGTGTCCACCTAGTAGAAGTCGAAAACGGTAAGCGTACATCGAAAGAAACCTTTGATAAGATAGTTGCGCAAGATCGTATCGTGGAAGTAGGAACTAAACGTGGTACGGCTCAACCGCTTGATGGTGTCAAAGATTTGGTTCATCACAAGCCAGAGCTCCTAGTGGAAGAAGAGGAAGTTGATTTCCAAGTTCAAGAACGTAAGAACGATAAACTTCCAGTAGGGCAAACTCGTGTGATCCAAGAAGGCCAAAAAGGTGTTCGTGTCCACCTAGTAGAAGTCGAAAACGGTAAGCGTACATCGAAAGAAACCTTTGATAAGGTAGCAGCACAAGATCGTATCGTGGAAGTGGGAACTGCTGTAGCACAAGAAGAACTAAACCCACAAGTTCCTGTCAATCCAGATGCGCACCAACTGGCTCAAACAGGAGCACAATCTCAAGAAGAAAAAGTGACACAAACTGAAAAAGGTCACCTTCCAAATACAGGAAGTGAGTCTCAGGTGTCAGCTTTAGCAGCAGGATTGGCTATCTTGGGCTTAGGTGCAGGCCTTGCAGCTACTACTCGCAAAAAAGAAGATTAAGTTTAGTTACAAGCTAAACTGAACAGGAAAAGGCCAGAGTGACGCTCTGGTCTTTTTCGTCTGAGTTGTAATAGTAAATAAATGTTTAGAATAGTCAATCCTAATCCAAATGGATTTTGTTCAAAATTCATAAAGTGCTCTTCACACTTATAAAAAGAGAGGTCGTGTTTGAAAATAATTGATAAATATGCTACAATAGTAGGCACTGGTAATTTTTATAAATGATTTTTTAATGAGAAAAATCGGATAAAATCCATTCAACTTTCGAAAGATCATGATCAGATGAGAAAGCGTAAAATTCCTTACCCTTCAGAGATTTGGTATGGGAATGGTTTTTTAGATGTCAATCATGATGACAGAGTTGATATACTTATAAAAATTTTAAGGATTAAGTAAATCCGTTTATGCATTTGATAATGTTCAAATAGAAAAAATGGAAGAACAGGTGTTCTCACATGAAAATATTCAAGGATAGAAGAGAAGCTCCAAGTAGATTTACACTCATGAGGTGCTCCTGTATTTCGTAGGTGAAATATCATGGTAAGCCAGTTAATCCTATCTTGATTATCAGTGGGATGAGCCTGTTTTCTTGGGTTGTCTTGCTGTTACGATGGTACATGAACATTGCTAGAAAATGATCGCAAGACTTGCTAAATATAAAGAATAAAGGATGACAGATGAAACATTTCGGTCTTAAGAAACAGAAACGAACAAGTATTTTTTTCCGAAGAGCAATTTTTACAATTTTGATCATTGCGATCTATTTACTTGGTCGCCATATTTTACTTCCAGGATACAATGGCAATACAGGTTTTTCACAAATAACTGAGCAAAATCCCTTGGCCTATTTGTATTCCTTGGCAGGAGTAGATGTCTCTCAGATTTCCATGTTTTCTCTGGGATTAGGTCCATGGATTACGACGATGATTGTCTGGCAGGTCATCAACTTGAATAAAAGTTGGAATATCCAGTCCTGGTCATTGAAAAAAGCGGATTTTGTGCAAAAGATTCTCACTTTGATTTTTTCCGTGTTACAGGGGATAGCTGTTATGTACACAGCTCGTTCGGAAAATGGACGCTTTTTGCTTCTTGTAGATGATTGGATTTATAATATGGCTGTACTAGCAACTGTTGTAGCAGGAAGCTTTGTTATTATCTGGTTGGCTGGTTTGAATGTTAGCAAGGGAGTAGGCGGGCAGACAATTATTATTATTTCAGGAATTCTGCTACAATTTGCTAACCAATTAGTGGTATTGATAGGACAATCTGTTTTTTCTAAAGAAGGATTAGCCTTTCTAGTAGGTGCGGCGATCTCATTTTTGCTCTTGGGCTATATCGCTGTGGTCTGCGAGAGAGCTGAAATTCGTTTGCCTCTAAATCGAGTCATGCTAAGTAGTCGTTACTACGGGAAATCTTACCTCCCTATCAAATTTCTTCCCTCTGGGGGAATGCCTATTATGTATGCCTCGAGTGTTATTATGTTGCTTCAGTTGGTATTAGACTGGTTTGGACATGGTTTTACAAAAAAATTTGGTAGTTTATTTGACTTTACAAAACCCCTAAGTTTAGCCTTTTACCTGCTTGCTATCTATCTTCTTGCAATTTTATTTGCCTATATCAACTTAGAACCAGAAGAAACAGCGAAACGTTTACAACGTCAAGGAGAATACCTAGATTATATCCAGCCTGGGAAAGCAACTTTAAAAGTTTTGAAACATTACATTTCCTTACAATCTAACGTAGGAGCACTCTACCTGATCGTTTTTATTGGTTTACCCTATTTCATTAATTTCTTCCTACCTCTTCCAAATTTGCTTTTGACTATACCAAGTACATTGATCATTTTAGTCAGTATGCTCTTGCCTTTGCATGAAGAAATACGTATTTTGAGAATTGGGACTTACTACCACAAAGAATTAGAATTTAAAGGAGAATAGAGGGATATGTTTTACTTTGTACCATCTTGGTATAGACAAGATCGGAAATGGTATTCTACCACCCTGCCTTTCTATTACGTGTCTAAAAATATGATGTTTGATGATGCGGTGAATTTGCTGCGAATGTTTCAGCAATCAGGAGAGGCAAATACCACTCTGATTTTGAACTATTCACCACATATTCGAACCTTTCTTTATCAGCAAAGAATATTGCCAGAAACTGTATGGAATCTATTTGATACCATACAAGGTCTGACGGATGTATCTGTACGTAAAATTCGTCTGGAAGATATTAAGTGGCCTCAAGGAGTAGAATTCTTCTATACTCCTTTTATGATTGAGGTATATTTAAATCAAGAACACTATGCTAAAATTAACTTTTCACAAACAGGTAATTTCTTTGATATTACTTATTTTGAGGGTGGGCAGACAAATCATCAGCTAATTTTTGATGATCGTGGATTTGTTTCAAGTATCATCTATTTTGAAAATGATCAACCTTACTACCAAGATTATTTAAATTTACAAGGTACATGGCAGTTTAGGGAATTTTTGGGTACAGAAAATCATCAAGTACTTATTAACCCTGAGGCGCAGGCTACATTTGCAAAAGAAGTTTACCGAGATATCGAAGAATTGATCAATGAAAAACTAGATCAGTATCTAACTTCTGCGCTAACCAAGGATGATACGATTGTGATTTCGTCAGATGTGCAGCACAATCACTTTTTCCAAAAGATTAAGGAAAACCATCATGTTATCTTGTCTTTTTTTGGAGATCGCTATCCAATTACAAACCAGGAGCAGCTGCTAACGGATTTGACAGACACGCCGTTCTTCGTTGTTGATAGTTTAAATAAAATTGAAACGATAGCAGCTAGTGTTGATCTAGAACAGTTGCCGGGATTTTATGAGATTCCGCCTTATGATACTCATCTAAACCTAGGACATAGTCAAAGAAAAAAAGAGTTAATTGTTTACGTCAATTACGACAATCTACCAGCAGATCAAATTCAATATGTATTTACGACTTTGTTTGAAATGATGTTGAAAAATGAATGGATTGACTTGCTGGTTGGAACACAAAGTCAGGATTTTGGCCGAGAGGCCTATATAAAACAGGTACTAGAAAACTATCGAACTCTTAAGCCAGAATATGAACAAGAATTGATTTTTGTTGATAAAGAGAAAAGAGCGAGAGGTGAGAACCGAGTTCTTGATGATGAAGAGGAGATTGTTCGCGAACGGATTGATATTGAGACCATTCATAGCGACAGCGATTTGATTAAAGTTCTGAAGTACGTTCGTATTATACTAGATTTGGGAACTCCAGCTGATGTGTTGACTCAAATCGCTGGCATTAGTGGAGGAATCCCTCAGGTTAACTTGTATAGTTCTTCTTATGTGAAGCATGGAGAAAATGGTTGGATTCTAGATGATATTTCAGATTTCGAAGAGGCACTCTTATACTACCTCACAAACTTAGAACATTGGAATCAATCTCTAGTTCACTCGGTCAAGAAGATTGAACAGTATACAAGGGGTGAGATTGTCGATATGTGGAAAAATACCATAAAGGAATTAAAAGGAAATGAAAAAAATTAGTGTTTTGCAAATTGCTGATGAAAATTGGCAGGAGCAATATGAAATTCCTAGTAATATAAAATGGACATTTGTCAAACCAGAAGACATCGTCTCTTTATTGCCAGAAGATATCGGGATCTTAAATAGAGAAGTTGAGGCGGAAAACGGGAAAAAAAAGAAGAAAAAAGTAGACAGACCGTTTGATGTCGTGTTGGTAGATACTGCTGAATATTTAGAGTATGTCACTATCTTGGATCAGAAAATTCAGGTTTACCGTCTGTTCTATCATGAGCGTTGTCAAATCACTACAAAAACGCTGGAACGATTTCTTTTGCGCAAAAAAGCTGTGAAAACAAATTTTGAAAATCCAGAGCAGATGCTACATATATTTTCACGTGGTTTTTTCTCCAAGCAAAATGGAACGAAACTAAGTGTTAATCATCTAGTCGCTGCACCATCTTTTGAGGGTCAAATCAGTTATGAAGGGACAAACTACCTTCGTTTGTGTGGCCGATACAGTGAAGATTATCAGACTATTGCGACCTATCAACATAATGTTTTTCTGAGTGGGGAGATGCCCTTAGATCTGTGGCCTGAGTTCAGGGTTTCAGAAGGTTGTTCGATCCGCTACGTTGTCAAAGGTTTTCCAGCTGGAAATTCTCCCATGCAAGAATGGATTTATGATGAAACGAGCTTTGATCGGCCTCTGACGTTAGATGTAAATGATTCGTATTATTTGAGTATCAGTATTCAAGCAAAGGGACAAGGGATTGTAAAACTTGGTCCCTGCCACTATCGAGACTCCCATCTAGGCTATGGAGACTTGTTAGTCGGAGGAAAACGAATTAGCGATAAAAATAGAGAAGAACTGATTTATTTCTTCCATCCAGGAGATTTGAAACCACCGTTGAACATCTATTTTTCAGGGTACCGTCCTGCAGAGGGATTCGAGGGATACTGGATGATGAATAATTTGGGATCACCATTCTTACTAGTAGGGGATCCGCGTTCAGAGGGGGGCGCATTCTATCTTGGATCGGAGGAGCTGGAACAAAAACTTCTCCAAGTGGTTCATAACTGCTTAGATGAACTCGGCTTTACGAAGGAACAACTGACCTTGTCAGGTTTATCAATGGGGACTTTTGGCGCCCTTTACTATAGTTCTAAGTTGGAACCTCATGCCGTCATTGTCGGAAAACCTCTTGTCAACTTAGGAGATATGGCAGAAAATGAGTCAACTATTCGTCCAGGAGGATTTCCAACGTCACTGGATTTGGTGTACCGCACAATAGGGGAGTTATCAAGTGAAGCTACAGCTCAGCTTAACGAACGTTTCTGGACGGCTTTTGAGTCAGCTGATTTCTCAAGAACAAAATTCATTATCTCCTTTATGTATCAAGATGACTATGATATGTCGGCCTATCCTGATATGCTGGATGAGTTAGGGCAGCGAGATTACCGCGTCAGCGTTATCAGTAAGGGATTGACTGGACGACACAACGACGATACACAAGGTATTGTCGAATGGTTCTTTAATCAATATAAAACGCTATTAATGAATAGTTTTGAAAGGGAGTTTAAATCGTGAGATACAAGGAAGAAGTCTATTTTGCTTATTGGGATATCCAAAGCATATCTCAGTATCTATACGGTTCATCTGTCAAACTGTTAGATGGTGGTCATGTTTTGTATGAAAACCAGTTCATGCCTTCGGGGACAGTTATTCATGAATGGCATTCACGGGCAAACTATCAGGCCTTACGCAATACGAGTCAGCTTCCTGAATTGAAACGTGGGCAAAACTATATTTTTGGCAGTCATATAGAAACCATCCCAGAAAATTCAACATACTTAAAAGTTGAATTTATGGATGCTCGAGATGAAGAAATTTCGAATCAAATCATTAAACAGGGAGAGAGAGTGAGCGTATGCGTTCCAGATAATACACAATATTATAAGGTGCAGTTAGTCAGCTCGGGTTGTCATCGCTTCCTTTTTGAAGGGATTTATGTTGCTGAGGAGCAGTTGGCGGATTATACAGTGGATCGCTACTGGATATCTGATTTGCTTCATCAGGATTCCGAGAAAGAAACGATGTATGTTTGCTTTACTGAACCTGAACTCAATCGAACAGGTTTTATTCCAGAACGTGTTCGTGAACATTTCACAAATGTATTGATTGTTAATTCGTCTTATAGAGAAGCGCTCCTATACATGGAGGAACGTTTTTACGAAACCTTGCTTGAAACGATTGAAGAATTAGCGCAAGAGCATCTTTTTGAAAAAGTGGCTTTTGTTGGTTATGGAGCGATTTCTAATATTGCGGCCTTGCATTACTCCAAACAATTTGGAAATTCATACGCTCTTGTGACGGATGAGTTTTTAAGCGAGCTAGACTATCAACGCTTGCTGGAACGTTACCGTACTCGAGTAAATCCGCCTATTTTTAAAGAATTATTGCTACAGCAATTTAATCCGACAAAAGTTAAGGAATATGCGGATTTGAAGACTAGACCACGTGAACTAGCAAACATTGAATATTTATTAGATAAGTCATTTTTACTTCAAGCGATTGACTTGGAAAAGATTGAAGAGTGGATGAGAGAGAATGAAAACTAAACGATTCAATTTGACCAACTCCTATAAACTAATGCGTTACAAAAAGATTTTGGAGAAGGTTAATAAACTATCTGATAGTTATGCAGCTATGTCAAATGAGAAACTGCAAGCTCAGACAAAATGGTTTAAAGAACGCCTTTCTGGAGGAGAAAGCTTGCAGTCCATTTTGCCAGAAGCGTATGCAACCATTCGTGAGGCAGCCAAGCGTGTATTAGGATTATATCCTTATGACGTTCAGGTTTTAGGGGCCTTGGTTATGCAAGACAATCAGATTGCAGAAATGAGAACAGGGGAAGGAAAAACCTTGACAGCTATCCTTCCTTTATACCTAAATGCTTTGACGGAAAAAAGTACAATCCTAGTAACGGCCAATGAATATTTGGCAGCGCGTGATGCTAAACAAATGGCACCCGTTTTTCGATTTTTAGGAATGACAGTTGGGGTTGGTGTCTCGGACGATCCGACAAAAAAACTTAAAATTCCTCAAAAACAACAAATCTATAAGAATGATATTGTCTATACAACACATAGTGCGTTAGGGTTTGATTACCTAGAAGAAAACTTGGCGACATCTCAATCAAAGAAGTTTTTGCCAAAATTTTATTTTTGTTTGGTCGATGAAGTAGATGCAGCCTTGCTAGATAGTGCGCAGATGCCCCTAATCATTTCAGGTTCTCCTCGGGTTCAATCCAACCTCTTTCTCTCGTGTGATGAGTTTGTAAAAACTCTAAAAGAAGGGGAAGATTTTAATCTAGACTCCACTCGGACGTCTGTATGGTTGACGAGAAAAGGAGTAAAGGAAGCAGAGGTTTATTTCCGTGTTCAGAATGCCTATGATCCAGATAATTACCAGCTCATTCGCCAAATTAACCTAGCTTTGAGAGCTAACCACTTATTTGAAAAAGATCGTCAGTACACAGTGGATAATGGCGAAGTTAAACTGATGGATGAGGCGACAGGACGTCTCTTGGAAGGAAACAAACTCCAATCAGGACTACACCAAGCACTAGAAGCCAGAGAACGTGTGAAAATCACATTGGAAACGCGTTCGATGGCCTCTATCACCTATCAAAATTTATTTAGAATGTTTCCAAAATTAGCAGGGATGACGGGTACTGGTAAGGTTTGTGAGGATGAGTTCAGAGACGTTTACGACTTGGGAGTCGTAGTTGTTCCTACACGAAAACCCAATTTACGAATTGATTATCCAGATGAAATCTATCTCACGATTCCTCAAAAATTATATGCTTCATTGGAGTATATCAAAAAATTACATAAAAAAGGTCAGCCAGTTTTAATTGCGACAGGATCAGTTGGCATGTCTGAGATTTATTCTATGCTCTTACTCCAAGAGGGAATCGCCCATAATGTGTTGAACGCCCATAATGCAGCGAAAGAGGCTGAGATGATCGCACTGGCGGGTAGACGTTCTGCAGTGACGGTAGCAACATCAATGGCAGGTCGTGGAACAGATATTATCTTGGAAGAAGGGGTTGCTGAGTTGGGTGGACTTGCTGTTGTTGGAACAGAGAGAATGTCCAGTGAGCGAGTGGATTTGCAGCTTCGCGGTCGTGCCGGACGACAAGGTGCCCCAGGGTTGAGCAAATTCTTTATTTCTCTTGAGGATGATCTTATTTCCAAGTCTGGTAGCAAATGGATTAGTGAGTACTATCACAAAGAAATTGCAAAACCAGAGGAAAAACAAAAGATTCATTTGACCTCTCGTCGTATTAGATATGCGGTTGAAGAAGCTCAGAAGAATAGTGATAACGCGTCAGCGGCTTCCAGACGTTCAACGGAACGATATGATGAAAGTATCCGTATTCAGCGACAGATTATCTACAATAAGCGTAATAAGCTCATCTCTCATCCAGACTTTGATTTGACCTATTTCTTGTCTATCCTATCGGATGCAGTGGACATTTATACAAGTAAAACACCGTTTAAAGAGCGGGCGGATTTATTTCGCTTTGTTTTAGATAACATTAGTTATTACTGCGAGGATATTCCAGATGATCTAGATGTCACGGATTTACGGCAAGTTAAAAAGTTTTTATCTGACCTCCTTGTTTCAGAATACCAGCAGAAAAAAGATAAAATCAAGGATTCAGAGTTGTTCAATCAATTTCAACGAACTGTAGTTTTGAGAGCGATAGATGACTGTTGGGTTGAGCAGGTTGACTATTTACAGCAATTTCAAGGTTTGGTGTCTAGTCAAGGGTATGCCCAAAAAAATCCTGTCTTTGAGTTTCATAAAGAAGCTTTTAAATCATACAAAAGAATGAATGCAGATATAAATCTAAACATTATAAAAAACATGGCATTGAGTTACATTAATATTAAGCCTTCTGGGAAGTTAGAAGTTTTCTTTGGCTAATACTTTGACAGATTCTGTTGTAGACTTTATAATGATGATATAACTGTATTTTTGGAGAAAATCATATTATGAGCAAAAATAATAACGAAGAGCTAAAGGGATTTAAACGTTTGATATCAAAGTTTAAGCAAAAGGGTAGGGAAGATAGTGATTACCGTAGCCTAGATGCAACTAAATCAAAGCCCGTTAGTCGAAAACTCAAAGAGCAAAAGGAAATTATTCTGAGTGCTAGTGAAGATCTTGAGTTACCAACAGAATCAGTTTCTGTCATGGAAGCCTTAGAAGACTTTCAGGAAAGGAACAGTCTGGGTGTAGCTGACTTGATAAGAGATGTTAGTCAGAGCTTGTCAACTAGCGCTTTAGCTTCCCTTAGCCTTTCTGTCGCAGATTCGTACAGTGAGTCGTTTAGCCAGAGTATATCAGCAAAAGGATTCTCGCTTCGAGAGTCCATGTCTGAGAACTACTCATTAGTGGTCTCTTCTTCAGAATCTGAATTTGAGTCCCTTTCCTTGGTTGATAGCCTCTCTGTTTCTGAGCATTTGACAGGGGAGTCCCTTTGTCAGGATACGGATGCATTCTCTTTGAGTGAAAGTATTGCATACTCCGAGTCCCTTTCCTTGAGTGAATCGGAACAAGCGAGTCAGAGTGTCTCCGAGTCTGAGTTCTATAGCTTGAGCCAGAGTGAATGGGAATCGATTTCTGAATCTCAAAGTCACTCAGAATCAGAGTGGTGGAGCTCTTCCGAATCAGAGCAAGCGAGCCAGAGTGTCTCCGAGTCCGAGTTCTATAGCCTAAGCCAGAGTGAATGGGAATCCGTTTCGGAATCTCAAAGCTCTTCAGAATCAGAGTGGTGGAGTTCTTCCGAATCGGAACAAGCGAGTCAGAGTATCTCCGAGTCCGAGTTCTATAGCTTGAGTCAGAGTGAATGGGAATCCATATCCGAATCCCAAAGCTCTTCAGAATCAGAGTGGTGGAGTTCTTCCGAATCGGAACAAGCGAGTCAGAGTATCTCCGAGTTCGAGTTCTATAGCTTGAGTCAGAGTGAATGGGAATCGATTTCCGAATCTCAAAGCAACTCAGAATCAGAGTGGTGGAGTTCTTCCGAATCAGAGCAAGCCAGTCAGAGTATTTCTGAGTCCGAGTTCTATAGTCTGAGCCAGAGTGAATGGGAATCGATATCCGAATCCCAAAGCTCTTCAGAATCGGAGTGGTGGAGTTCTTCCGAATCAGAACAAGCGAGTCAGAGTATTTCTGAGTCCGAGTTCTATAGCCTAAGCCAGAGTGAGTTGGAATCCGTTTCAGAATCTCAAAGTTACTCAGAATCAGAGTGGTGGAGTTTTTCCGAATCAGAACAAGCGAGTCAGAGTGTTTCCGAGTCCGAGTTTTATAGCTTGAGTCAGAGTGAATGGGAATCCATATCCGACTCCCAAAGCTCTTCAGAATCAGAGTGGTGGAGTTTTTCCGAATCAGAACAAGCGAGTCAGAGTGTTTCCGAGTCCGAGTTCTATAGCCTGAGCCAGAGCGAGTGGGAATCCATATCCGACTCCCAAAGTTACTCAGAATCAGAGTGGTGGAGCTATTCCGAATCGGAGCAAGCAAGTCAGAGTGTTTCCGAGTCTGAGTTCTATAGCCTGAGCCAGAGCGAATGGGAATCGATTTCTGAATCTCTTTCCTTGAGTGAGATGATTTCTCATCTACTTTCTGAGTCCGAGTCGTTAAGTTTGAGCGAAATCCTCTATCTCAGTGAGTCCGAATCCTTAAGTCAAAGTCAACAAATATCTGAATCTTTAAGTCAAAGTCAGAGTGTAGCTGATTCGGTGAGTTTCAGGAAAGCATCCCTATCTCAATCCTATAGTATGTTAGAATCAGAATTTGGTTCCTATAGACAGAGTGTGGCGGAGACAGAGGTATTCGCGCATGACTTGAATGCTTCGGAACGTCTGTATAAGAGCCTCTCTGAACTGGATATGAGCCCTCTAACTCACCAGCAAAAAGTGCAAGAAGTGATGACACCTGAAATTTCTGAAGAAGAATCATCTCAAGCACATATTGCTGAGGAGCAACAGGAGCTTGAAAATAGAGAAGAATCAATAAAGAATGTAGATTTGCAAGCCTCTCTGAAACATCTGTCTCACTATTCAGAATCAAATGGAACAAATTTAAGGATGACGGAACGCCAACTCTATCACCTACTCAGACCAGGTTCGCAACCCCTAGCACGTGACTTAAGAAATGTTGCAAGTGAATTGTCTGGTTTGGCTGCTATTACTCAAAAAAGGGAAGATGAGAAATCCTTCTAAACAGAACTTGCAATCATTAAATAGAAATAATAAAAATCAAAAGGAGCCACTATGATTAGAAATATGATGTCAAATAGTAACAAAGGTTTGGGTACTACAGATGTATTACCAGTTGACCAGTCTCGGATAGAAGTTCTGAATGGAACAGTTGACTACAAAAATGTACCTTTAGGATCTTATGATATCCTAGGGAGATTTGCTTCAGTAGGTCAGAGAGATTATACGGAAGAGCTGAATTTAATTCAATCAATGGGTTTTAATGCCTATAGAATCTCGATTTCTTGGGCACGCATCTTTCCAAATGGTGAAGAGCTGCAGCCGAGTGAAGAGGGATTGAAATATTATGAAGCAATCATCGATGACGTATTAGAAAAAGATATCGAACCGATTGTGACCTTGAGTCACTTTGACCTTCCGCTGAATCTATACGAAAAATATGGAGCTTGGAAAAGCCGCAAGATGATTGAACTCTTTGAGCGTTACGCAGAAGCTGTCTTTCAGTACTTTAAGGACAAAGTGAAGTATTGGATTACCTTCAATGAGTTCAACGTTTTGCACCATTTGCCGTTTCTTGGTGGAGGATTGTCTTTTGGAGCAGATGACAATCAAGAACAGGTGATTTGGCAAGCAGCTCATTATCAATTAGTTGCTTCTGCACGTGCAATTAAGCTCGGAAAAACAATCAACCCAGAGTTTCAGTTTGGTGGGATGATGGTTGTTAGTAAAAACTACAGTCAGCAAACTGAAAATGCTATTGATGTAATGGAAGCAGAAGTCAAAGATAGGGAAAATTATTTGTTTACAGACGTGCAAGTGCGTGGATACTACCCAAATCACTTTTTGCGTCGTTTAGAACGTGATCAAATCGCCTTGGATATTGAAAACGACGACCTCTTTGTCCTAAGAGATGGGAAAATTGACTTTGTCAGCTTCAGTTATTATGCATCAAGCAATTCCCAAGAAGTTTTTATCAACAAATATGCAAGTAATGGCCAAAATCAAAATCGCATAGATTCTGTGGGACTTCGTCTCGTGATGAACAATCTTTACGATCGTTACCAAAAACCACTCTTCGTCGTGGAAGATGATGTGGTCTTGGATGATTCAAATAGCGTAGCAACTGAAGAATTGAAAACAAACATCCAAGAGATCGTGAAAACAGTTGAGTATGATGGTGTGGAATTGCTTGGCTATACACCGCTTACTTGGACGGAACTAAATTTTTAAAATAGGAAGTAATAACTGAATTTCTTCTACCCTAGAAGTAGTGTTCGTATTTTTACTTTTGAAAATGTCTGATCTATCAATCAGACATTTTTTTAGAAATAGATGGACTTTAAGCTAAGTTCGGGTTTTGCTTGATAGCAGCTTAGGATATTTTCCTTGTTTGGAGCTTAGAAAAGAATAGCAATTTGCGCTATTTTATGCTACAATGGGGAGTAGTGGTGTAAATCAGAATAAGTAAGGAATAGAGGGAGCAAAATGAGACTGAAGAAAACATTGTTCGGTAACTACCGTGCTAAGGAAGTCGAAGATTGTATCGAAGCATTAGAGGAAGGATTCGATCGTGAAATTCAAAAGAAGAATGAAAAAATCGAATCTCTACGTAAAAAAATCGACTCTATGAAGAATCAAGAAAAAGAGATCGGTGAAGCAGTCATTTATGCCAAATCTCTTGTCATTGAAGCTCATGATAGGGCCGAAAAAGAAGCTAAAGAAGTTTTAGAAAAGGCACAAAAAGACTACTTGGATACGAGAGAATCTATTCTCGAAGAAATCGATACTCTGACTAAAAAACGGGCAGAGGCTGAGAGATTGTATAATTTACAAAAAGAAAAAATTAAAAATATTATTAGTCGAATTGATGATTTTCTAGAACTGGACGATATCGATGGTAAACCAAAAGATATCAAAAAAATTCAAGAATTGCGTAAAGAACTTGATAGACCAGAAGAAGTTGCTAAGGAGAAAGAAGAGGTGGTGCCTGAGAGAGAGAAAGTCCATCTCGAACAACCCCTTGCAAAAACAGGAACAGATAGTACCATCTCTGTCAGCTACATCACTTCACGTCGTGCAAAACCTAAAAAGAAAGACGAAGATAAGTTAGATGATGATAAGGGCAAGAGAATCAAACGTCTTTCGAGAATTAAACGAGATAACTTTTTGTAAGAGGATAATCAAATATGACAATTTATAACATCAATTTGGGGATTGGCTGGGCGAGTAGCGGTGTAGAATATGCGCAGATCTACCGTGCAAAATTGCTTCGTAGTGTTGGCTTAGAAGCGAAGTTCATCTTTATGGATTTTATATCTGCTGATAACATTGAACATTTGACAAAGAATATCGGCTTTGAAGACTCTGAGGTTATCTGGCTTTATCAGCATTTTACAGATGTCAAAATTGCACCGACGACCTATACGTTAGCGCAGGTCTTAGCGAGTTTCGATAAAGAGCCTCTCGAAATTATCCGCGACACCGATATGAAGACGATTCGATTAGTATTTGGTGATGGTGATTTTGTAACTTGTTATGCCTGTGATATGGATAAAGAGTTGATTGAACGCGCCGAAATTGTTTCGCGTGGTTGTCTGTTTCAAAAAGAGTACTACACTTATACGAAGAATTTTGTCGAGTATTTTAGTCCGATGAATGGTCATGCGCAATTATATCAACGTACCTGGCTCAATGAAGATGGTAGTGTGGCCTATGAAGAAATCATCAATGAAGTCGATGGTAGACAGGAAACGCAAGTCTATCGTTTCCCAAATCATGTTTTCTATTCTAAGCAAGAGTTTGTCGCGCATTTTATGAGAAGTCTGTCTCTGACGGACAAAGATTTGTTGATCTTGGATCGAGAGACAGATATTGGTCAAGCTATCTTTGCTAATAAGGGCGCTGCAAAGCTAGTCGTAATCGTTCATGCAGACCACTTTAGTGAAAATCCTGCTGAGAAAGACTATATTTTATGGAATAACTATTATGAGTATCAGTTTGAACATGCCGAAGAAGTGGACTATATCATCAACTCGACCGATGCGCAAACGAACCTACTCAAGGAACAATTTGCTCAATATACAACCATCAAACCAAAGGAAATCTTGACTATTCCGGTGGGAAGTTTGGATCAATTGCGTCATCCAGAAGGAGAGCGCAAGCCGTTTGGATTGATTACAGCTTCGCGCTTGGCCAGTGAAAAGCATATCGATTGGTTGATTCACTCTGTAGTGAAGGCACATGAGCAATTACCTGAAATTACTTTTGATATCTATGGTACGGGTGGCGAAAGAGATATGTTGGAGCAGTTGATTCATGAGTTAAATGCAGAAGACTATATTCGTCTGATGGGGCATCACCACATGGCAGATGTTTATCGAAATTACTCTGCTTACCTCTCTGCCTCCACAAGTGAAGGATTTGGTTTGACCTTGTTAGAGGCGGTTGGTTCTGGTCTGCCAATTATTGGTTTTGATGTACGTTATGGAAATCCAACCTTTATCCGTGATGGGGAAAATGGCTACTTGATTCCTGAGGCGCGTCCAGATGATCTGGATGCAATGACAACGGAATACGCAGAAAAGATTGTCCAGCTATTTACTCAACATTCCCAAGAAGATCTATCCCGTGTATCCTACGAGGTGGCAGAACCATATCTTGATGAGCATATCGCTCAACGTTGGTATGATCTTGTTCAATCTGCACAGCATCAGTAGGGATTCGAAAAGAAAGGCATAAACACTATGATTTGTTTATTTGAACGCTATGATCAAGCGAGTTTTGATTTACTACGTTCACTTAAGGCAGCTGGACTAGACTGCCCTGTTGTCGTGATCCGAGACGATGGCTACCTCGCACCTGATGTCGAGTCGCCTTACAGTTACTTTACTGGAGATGTGGCTTCAGAGGACGATCTACCTCTTTATTTTAACCTTGTTCCGAAACCTCATTTGTGGGAAATTCGTTCGAGCAATGTTAATGGTGAAATCTTGGATATGGGTAAGAAACGTGCCAATATCTTTTACCGTCAACCTACACACGAACGTCGCGTGCGTGCAGTCGAGTGGTTGGATGATCAAGGTCGTGTACGCGCTGCGGACATTTACAATCGCAAGGGACGTCTCTTTGCACAGATTACCTATGATGATGCCCAACGTCCAACTCATACACGCTACTTTAATCAAGATAACGTAACGGTGATTATGGAAAATCATCTAACAGAGGATATTGTCTTAACTCTTGATGGAAAACGCCATATTTTCAATTCTAAGCAAGAGTTTGTAATCTTTTACTTGCGATATCGTGGGTATGATACAGATCGCATTATCTACAATTCTCTAGCAACACCATTTTTAGTAGCTGTTGGTCTGACTCCAAAAGAAGGACGAGCAGAGGATATTCTCTTCTGGCAGGAGCCAATTGGAGAGGAGTTGCCGGGTAACATGAAAGCAGCGATGCAGTTGCCTCATCGCAACATCCGTATCGCAGTACAGGAAAAGCAAGTTTATGATAAAATCCTCAAGCTTGCGACACCAAAAGAGAAGAGTTACTTCCGCAATGTTGGTTATCTCTATCAATACCATCGCCTCAATAATATGAATCCAGAATCTTTGATTCTGACGAATAGTGACCAAATCGAGCAAATTGAGCCACTTTTGACTCAATTACCAAATGTTCATTTCCATATTGGAGCGATCACGGAGATGTCAAGTCGTTTAATGGAATTAAATCGCTATCCGAATATTTCCCTCTACCCTAATATTCGTCCAGCTAAGGTGAATGAGCTCTTTGCTCGCTGTGACTTGTATCTGGATATCAATATCAGTGATGAAATTCTCAATGGTAGTCGAACAGCTTTTGAGAATAATATGCTGATTCTCAGTTTTGAGACGACTTGTCACAATCATCGTTTCGTTGCAGAAAGCCACATTTATCCGGTGGAAAATGTATCAGCCATGGTAGGTAAGATTCAGGGAGTTCTCTCTCTTCCTTCTGAAATGGAGGCTGCCCTTGCTAAGCAAAAACAGGCGGCGAATCAGGCTGATCTGGAAGTCTACAAGGCAATTTTATAAGCTAATAAGACAAGGGCTTGCTTTCGATGAAAGCAAGTTCCTTTCTATCAACAGAAAAGGAGGGGCACATGTCTAACAAGGACAATGGCATTTTACAAGAACATATACGAGAACAGCTAGATAACCGAAAGAAACCCCTAAAAAGGGAGAAGCAAGATTTTAGCATGATTGCCGTGCTGGGCGGAGTTCTCTTTCTCGTAACTCTTTTGGTCACACTACTCATGCAGTTGGGACGCTTTTTTTAGGAACTTTTCTGGATGGAGGTGGTCTCCAGAAAAGATGAACCTTGACGATTTGTTCGTCAAGGTTTTTTTGTTCCTGTCTAACTGAACTAGGGTGAAAGGGTGGGGAAAGTAGAGATGTCGAAAAATAATAAAACGCTTTCAATTATTTGAGCCTTAAAAGCGAATTTTAGGTAAAAATTAGGCGTTTTCATTGGTCGTTTCAGGTGCAATTATTTGAAAAAGTGGATCCTTTTTGGTAGAATGGAAAATGGTTTATACTAGACAAGAACGACTGGTATATCCCAGATGGAATCTGCTTTTTCTAAGTCAAAGGGCTAAAAACTGAGACTGACTGCGGTTTTATTATCTCTGGTTTTGAGAGGGCAGCGCAACTACGCTTTGTTAATGGTCATGAGGTTAACAAAGGGTCGCAATTGGATAAAAGAAAGGAATAGAATG